>JAFXHY010000024.1 GCA_017536215.1 Muribaculaceae bacterium
CAATGCCGGATTAAACACGCCTAACAATCCATGAACAGCATCCATAGGAATTTGCCATATACGGAAGAAGCCAAGCACGTGGTCAATACGATAAGCATCAAAATATTCCGACATTTTGCTGAAGCGCTGACGCCACCAGTTGAAGCCATCTTTATTCATCTCTTCCCAGTTATAAGTCGGGAAGCCCCAGTTTTGACCGAGAACAGAGAAGTCATCCGGTGGTGCTCCAGCTTGACAATCAAGGTTAAACAAACGCGGGCAAAGCCATGCATCTACGCTCGTACGAGATATCCCAATTGGAATATCACCCTTAATAGCTACACTTTTTGCATGAGCATAGTCGCGCACCTCACACATTTGTTTGTCAAGGTTGTATTGCTGATAATATACAAAGTTGATATCATTGATATTCTCGTCTACAAACTTCTGTACCTTAGCTGCATCATAGCTCGCATATTCTCCCCATTTCTGGAATTCGGGAGTTCCATTCTTATCGCGAAGCACACAGAATGCGGCATAAGGAGTGAGCCATTCTGCATTTTTTTCTACGAATTTTTGGAATTCTTCTGAAGCAACTACCACATCTCCCTCTTGAGCAAATATTTCACGGGTAAATGCCAATTTAGCATTATTTACGCGCTCATAATCAATCTCTTTAAGAGAATTGAGCTCGCGACCGAGATTATCATAATAAGCTTGACGCTCTCCATCATTGAGTCTGCCGAGTTCGCTCAATCGCAAATACATTGGGTGAAGCGCAAATGTTGAATTTGCATTATAGGGATATGAGTCGGTCCATGTATGGGTCATTGTCGTGTCATTGATAGGAAGTATCTGAATGAAACGCTGACCGGTTGCTGCCGCCCAATCCACCATCTTTTTAAGGTCGAAGAAATCTCCTACACCGAAGTCCTCTTCCGAGCGTATTGAGAATACGGGAACAGCCACACCGGCACCTTTCCATGGCGACAACGGATTGACAAAACGCATTCCGCCCACAACCAACACTTCATTTTTCTGTGCGGGGCGTATCGCAAATGTACGATTATCACAACCTTCCCATGCTACTACTTCACCTGTTTCTTTTTCGAGAATTACGAATTTGTAGTCAAAGACATCGGGAAGATTTTTGAATTCCAAATTGACACTCCATTCCGGGAAATTAGCATCATTCATGCGAACTGCCTTTGCAGGATTCCATTCTCCGAGAGCTTCACATTCACCACAGATTGCCAACACTTGGTCGGGAGCTACCATAGGAGCGGCTACCGACATATTGAGTATACCATTTTTCACCGACAATTGTGCATCGCGGTTCTTGCGACCATTCACACAATCAGTGAACACTGTCGAATAATATGGCTTGTCCCATGGTTGATCTTGCCAACGGTCATATATTTCATACGCTTTTGAACTGCGTGCGCGATGGAATTTGTGACCATGCCCCCACTCGTTCTTTACATAGCCATTTTCATGACGTATGATATAGTGGTAAACAAAATCGGGAGTATTATCAGGAAGTTCTACAACCACCTGCCAAGTTCCTTCGCCAATAAGACGCATTTTTACTGCCTTATCGTAGTTGCCGGAACCCATCTCCTCGAGCGACGATGTCAAGTAGACTGATTCACCCCAATTGGTGCGATAGTCTATATTAAAGGTTAGCTTCATAGATGATGAAAAGTTATTGTTATATGATTATTTTAGTCTAAATTCTACATCAGTAAAATGATTTCTTGCGCTTTCATCCTGCTTCTATCGGGACAGAACGGCGCAAAATTATAGCTTACATACTACTATCTCATTTTCAAGGGATAAATATACTATCTTTTTTTTAATTAAAGAGCCGATTTTCTGAAAATTTTCAAAAAATCGGCTCCTTGATTAATATATTCCCAATTTTATGCCTTGCAGCATCTAATTTTTAGGATTCTTATCCGCACTTAGATGTGCCGCAATTTGTACATATCAAACATCCTTCTTGGTACACCAATGTTTCTTGTCCACAATTGGGGCAAGTCTGACCATTGGCACGTGCGCCATTGGGCATATATTTCTTCAATGCTCGCTCTACACCCATTTTCCAGGTATTAATTGACTGGCTGTCGAGTTCAAGCCCTGACACAAGTTTCAACACTTGGTCGATTGGCATTCCATAACGAAGCACTCCGGAAATCAACTTAGCATAGTTCCAATATTCGGGATTAAATTTATCCGACAATCCTTCTATTGTGGTCTTATGTCCACGTTTATTCACAAATTGGAAGTCATAACGTTTCATGCCATTTTCATCGGTTGCCTTGATTATCTTTCCTCTATTCACCGACTTCGGACAGAATATACCATCTTCATCATCAGCCAAACCGGTAAAGATTTCATATGGTTTACCATCTTTCAACCCGACAAAGGCAATCCATTTTTCTTTGTTATTTTGAAATCTAACGACATCGGCATCAAGTTCAATAGGACGGACCAACGGACCCATTTTTGCCGTAGTTTCTACTGCCTTGGGCTTCTTCTCAACTTGAACAAGAACACCGGCACGACTACCATCACGATAAACGGTACATCCCTTGCAACCTACCTTCCATGCTTCTACATAAAGACGATTTACCAAATCCTCATCTACATCTGCCGGAAGATTTATAGTCACTGAAATTGAATGGTCGACCCATTTCTGTACTCGTCCCTGCATCTTCACTTTTTCCAACCAATCGATATCATTGGCTGTCGCCTTATAATAGGGAGAGCGTGCTACAAGTGCATCAACTTCCTCCTGAGTATAGTCATCTTTTACAGGAATTCCATTGACATTCATCCAATCAACAAAGCGTGGATGATAAACGATATACTCTTCAAACGCATCGCCCGATTCATCAACAAAATCTACTCTCACATTGACATCCGACGGATTTACTTTGCGACGACGTTTGTATACCGGCATGAACACCGGCTCTATTCCCGATGTTGTACGAGTCATCAACGATGTTGTTCCGGTAGGTGCAATAGTCAAACATGCAATATTTCGACGACCATTCACCTTCATATCCTCATAAAGTTCGGGATCTGCTTCGCGAATACGAGCTATCATCGGATTTCCTTCTTCACGAGCTGCATCATATATTTTAAAGGCGCCACGTTCCTTCGCCATTTCTACCGATGAACGATATGCCGCCAAAGCTAAGGCTTTATGCACGCTTTCCGAGAAATCGGTTGCTTCTGTTGTTCCATATCGCAAACCTAAAGCTGCCAACATATCACCCTCTCCGGTAGTTCCTACTCCTGTTCGGCGACCCAACAATGTTTTGGCACGAATCTTTTCCCACAAATTTCTTTCGATAGATTTAACCTCTTCACTTTCCGGGTCGGAATTGATTTTTTCCAATATCGCATCGATTTTTTCCATTTCCAAATCGATGATATCATCCATGATGCGCTGTGCTTTTATCACATGTTTACGCAACAAGTCAAAATCAAAGTGCGCTTCAGGAGTAAACGGTGACACTACATATCCAAACAAGTTGATTGCCAACAAACGACATGAATCGTAGGGACACAATGGAATTTCACCGCATGGATTGGTGGAAATTGTGCGGAAACCGAGATCGGCATAGCAATCGGGCAATGACTCGCGAGTTATTGTATCCCAGAAGAGAACGCCGGGTTCTGCCGACTTCCACGCATTATGAATAATTTTAGCCCACAACTCTTGAGCATTAATTTCTTTCTGATATGTCGGTTCTGCGCTATCTACGGGGAATTGCTGTACATAGGGTGTTCCATCTATTGCCGCACGCATGAAATCGTCGTCAATACGTACCGACACATTTGCGCCTGTCACCTTTCCCTGAGTCATCTTAGCATCTATAAATGCCTCTGAGTCAGGGTGCTTAATCGACACCGACATCATCAACGCTCCGCGACGCCCATCTTGCGCCACCTCACGTGTAGAATTTGAGTATCGTTCCATAAAAGGCACCAATCCGGTAGATGTCAATGCCGAGTTTTTAACCGGGCTTCCTTTCGGACGCAAATGCGACAAGTCATGACCCACTCCTCCTCTTCGCTTCATCAATTGTACCTGCTCTTGGTCAACCAATATTATGCCACCATAAGAATCCGGTTGACCGTCAAGGCCAATTACAAAACAATTTGATAGGGAGCTAACCTGCAAGTTATTACCTATACCCGTCATCGGGCTTCCTTGAGGAACTATATATTTAAAATCTTTCAAATATGAGAACACCTCCTCTTCGCTCATTGCGTTTGGATAATTCTTCTCTATTCGTGCAATTTCACTTGCCAATCGATGATGCATATCATCGGGAGTCAATTCATAATAATTGTTCAGCGAATCTTTCAATGCATATTTGCTGACCCATACTCGTGCGGCTAATTCATCACCGGCAAAGTATTTAAGCGACGCTTCAAAAGCTTCATCATAACTGTAAACAGGTCGATCCATGATATTTTTTGTTAATAAGGAATATTAGTTTATTTTTGTTTTTGCAAAGTAGGCAATTTTTTAATTCTTTACCAAATTTTACAACATAAAATATCCCATAATGTTAATAAGTTTTCCATTTAAATTTTCAAACCACTAATTTTCAATCGTTTATTTTTTCGATTCGCATAAAAAGTTTTCCATTTTAATCAATTCCGTCACAAGTACACTATTGCATATTTATTCAGTTTCCCTCAATATTAATAAATAACATATTGTATTTCCCCTAAAAACATTATCTTTGTAGTATATTTACAATAAAAGTTTTCACAATGAAATACTCCGACAATAGCTACTGGTGCAACCGCCGCACCATTCGCAAATATTCCGACATCGAAGTTAGCGACTCGCTACTCAACGAGATTATCGAGAAAGCATCTCATGCTCCCACCACGGGAAACATGCAACTTTATAGTGTAATAGTCACTCGCGACCCCGAAACTCTCGCTGCGTTATATCCCGCCCACTTCAATCAACCCGCAGCAACCGGAGCTCCATTATTGCTCACATTTTGCGCTGATTTCAATCGTTTCTGCCATTGGTGCGACATCTCCGACGCCGACCATGGTTACAACAATTTTCAATCATTCATGACCGCGGTTATCGACACCGTTATTTTCACCCAACAATTTGTCACTATTGCCGAACGCGAAGGTCTTGGCTGTTGCTACTTAGGCACTACCACATATAATGCTCCTACCATCGCTGAAACGCTTCAGCTCCCAGAGCGCGTAATTCCCATTTGCACCATATCTATCGGTTGGCCCGCCAACGAGGGCGCCATTTCCGACCGTCTCCCCGTTTCTGCAATCATTCATCAGGAAAAATACCACAGCTCCACCGACTCCGAGGTTGCTCAATTCTACGCCTACAAAGAAAGTCTGCCGGAAAGCGCCGGATTTATCGCCGAAAATGGCAAAAAGACTTTAGCACAGGTGTTCACCGACATTCGCTATAACCGTACCAACAACGAGCACTTCTCTCGTCTGTTCTACGATTTTATCGACTCGCACGGCTTCCCCTTCCCCAAAAAATAATTTTACAACAAACAAAAAGGTCCACATTGTTGCTTTAACTCAACTCCGTGGACCTTTATATTTTTGATTATTTCCTATTGATAAATCTTTTGCAGTTTATCTTTTGCTTGCTGATTCCCTTGTTCCGCCGACTTTTGCCACCAATTCTTTGCTTGCTCTAAGTCCACCGGAATCAACTCTTCATAATCGTCTACATCCACTTCGTAAATTGTGACTCTTTCATTGATTGTGAAATCAAAATATTCTCTAATTTTTCTACTATGACTCCCCCTATAATATCCAACATCTTTCCTTGTTTCTTTATGTGAACCAACTTTCACCTTGACCCCTTCCAAAAATAAATCTCCATAGTTCATTTGAGCCTTATCGTCACCGGCGTCAGCTCCCTTTTTCAGATACTCTACAGCCTTTACTAAATCAACTCCTACTCCAATCCCTTCTTTATACGCAATTCCAAGACTATTATAGGCTTTAATATGTCCATTTTTTGCCGCCTCATTCCACCAATAAGCAGCTTTAACTTCATCGGAGTTAACAAAATTATAACGTTTATCCCCCCAATAATACAAATTACCTAAAAGGTATTGCATCTCAGGCTCTCCGGCAAATGCTTTAGCCTCTATATATTGAAATGAACTATCCTGATATTCCTTCAACTTTAGATTTATATCTGCATCGTTAACTCCGTCATAGTCCCATTTATGATTCTTTTCTAATAAATAAAACGCATATTCCGCTTTTAGCGAATCATTATCAGAGTTAAATTTAGACTTAACACCAGAAATTGCATCATTTAGTTTCTTTTCCGGTAAATAGGTATTGTTATAGTAATTGTAACCTATATAACACAACCGAGAACAACCAATGCTAAAACAATAAAGAATAGCAATTTGAACTTTATATTTCTTCGGCGATTATATTCCATAATAATGGCATCAACTTCTCAATAAATCTCAATTAAATTCTATCAAGCACTGTGCCTATTAGGTCGCGGATTGCGGTCTTATAGTTGGAAGTCGCATTATTATTCATGCGATTAGCAATAATTGAGCAAACTGTCATAGCTTTGTGTCCTAACATCTTACCAAGACCTTGCAACGGAGCACTTTCCATTTCATAGTTAGTCACTTTACGCCCGTTGAAACGGAATTGCTCTATCGAGCGATTAAATTCCGGACGTGCTAATGGCAATCTCAGCTCCCTACCTTGCGGTCCATAAAAACCTACCGCCGAGATTGTATTACCTCTCACCATATCATCTTTACCAATACGTTCAACAAGTTCCGGATCAGCATCAACCACATAGGGACGCGCACACAATGGATTCCAATCCGTCTGTTCACAGAATGCTTTTTCAAATTCCAAGTCAGCCACTTCATTGCGACCCGCATAGTAATTAAGCACTCCATCAAATCCTATTGACTTCTCAGCAATTACAGGTGTACCCAACGACAATTCCGGTTGCAACGCCCCCGATGTCCCTATTCTTACCATTGTCAACTGACGATGCTCAGCCTTAACTTCGCGTGTCGAAAAATCTATATTTGCCAACGCATCGAGTTCATTTATCACAATATCAATATTATCCGGACCTATGCCATGGCTGATACACATTATCGGTTTGCCGGCATAAGTACCTCCTATAGTGTGAAACTCGCGTGAGCTGACTTCAAAAGTTTTACTATCAAAAAACGAAGCTACCAAATCAACACGACCCGGATCCCCCACCAATATTATTCTATCGGTAAGTTGTTCAGGCAACAAATGGATATGAAACACCGAGCCGTCTGAATTTATAATAAGTTCGGATGCAGGAATAATCTTATTTTTCATAATAGTATATGATTTAATGTTTTACTTCTATATTTATAACAAATAATCTCTAAATTGTATTACTAATATACTATGCAATTATGATAACCTATATGAGCCTCCGGGAAAATTCATCACCACTCCTTTAAACTCTAAGTTTACCATCAAAGGCATTAATCGCGACATTGCGATACCGGTATCTACCGAAATATTATTTATTCGCGCATCACCCTTCTCTCGCAAATATTCAACTATTTTCGTTTCGTCGGCAGTCAATTCGGGGAACAAGCTTTTTTGTACTCCATCTCCTGAATCATTCGTTTCCCAGCCCATCACTTCAATCATATCATCAGCCGACGCCACTAAATGTGCCACATTTTGCGTTATCAAAGTGTTGCAACCCCGACTATATAAATCCGAAGTACGACCGGGCAATGCGAACACATCTCGCGAATACTCCGACGCTATACGCGCTGTTGTCAGAGCTCCCCCTTTTTCGGCAGATTCTACAACAACTACACACTCCGAAATACCGGCAACAATCCTATTTCGTGACAAGAAGTTTCCTTTATGAATTGGCGCATCGTGACGATATTCCGACATGAGCATCCCGCCGTTTTTCACCATTCGTGCAGCATCATTACGATGCGCCGACGGATATATCGTGTTCAAACCATGCGCTACGACTCCTATCGTCGGCAAACCTACCGACATTGCCGCCCTATGTGCTGCGATATCAATACCATATGCCAGCCCACTGACAATCACCACATTCCCAACCTTCGATGCCAAATCCGCCACCAACTTATTGACAAAATCAATTCCGTAGGGCGTAGCATGGCGAGTCCCTACGATACTCACCAAATGGCTTCCGTTGAAATCACAATCGCCCAAACTATAGAGCATCAAAGGAGCATCGCCACATTGTTGCAATAAATGCGGGTAATCTTCATCGGTAAAATATAGTTCTTTTATATTGTGAGCATCATTATAAACCAATTCTTTTTCAGCCGCATCAATCAGGCTATCGCGATATTCTTGTTCAAATAGTGGCGACCGTGTTTCCATTATCACACACAACTGGGATGCCGACGACGTAAAAAAAGCCTCTTCACTATGCACCCGTTGCAGTAGCGCATTCCCTGTCATTGGATTTACACCACGCAACATCGAAAACGCCAACCTATAACAGCGTTCCTTGAAATCTTTATTTCGATTAGAATTTGCCATTCAATAAGTTGGTGTTTAATATCCTATAAAAATTGAGCAAACACTTTAGCCAACGCTTCACCTCGGCTCAAACGTCCATTTTCCAATGTCACTACCGATACAATTGCCTTTACGACAACTTCTCCTCGATGATTATAGATGTCTTGTTGAAATACAAATCGCGGACCTTTGCGCGACAAGTTCAAACAACTGGTCATTCTATCTCCCGACACGAGCGATGTGACATAATCAATCTCAACCCTACTCAACACCGGAATTATACCTTGTCGTCGCATTTCATCAAACGACATTCCCGATGTTTTACAAAATTCATGACGCGTCATCTCCAAATAATGCAGATAATTAGCATTATTCACTATACCCTCGGAGTCGAGTTCATAGTCTCTGACATCGATATCTAAGCTATATATATATTCCTCTTTTTTCATAACAAATTCAAATTTAACATAAATATTTATCAGCACAAAAAAAAAATTCCATATATCTTTGTAAAAAAATATACATTACCCCCTACTCTCATGAGGAACTTTTTGACCCTATGCTTCGCTATATTATCCGGACTATATTCTTTAGCCTGTACATCCGCAATAATTTCCGGAGCTCTCACTCGCGACGGACGTCCGATTTTATGGAAAAATCGCGACACATCCCACCTTGTCAACTATGTTGCAATCACTGAAGCAACCGACTCAACGCATGCCTATGTAGCTCTATATAATAGTCAAGACACTATTGCGGCTGAAGCATGGATTGGCTATAATGACGCAGGATTCGCAATAATGAATATCGCCTCCTACAATCTTAATCATCCCGCCGATAATTGGAAAGACAGAGAAGGATTTTTGATGACTAAAGCTCTGGCCTATTGCACCACTGTCGATGACTTCCAAATCCTCTTGAAATCTCTACCCAAACCCCTTGGTGTAGAAGCCAATTTCGGAGTCATTGACGCTTATGGCAATGGCGGATTTTTTGAAACTGACGATTTAAATTTTACATTCTATCCACTTGACAACCAAAATCGTATTATCATTCGCACCAACTTCTCCGTAAGCGGTGGCGATGGCGGATTAGGCTATGTTAGATACGACAACGCCTGCCACCTACTCGCTCCC
Organism: Muribaculaceae bacterium; assembly: GCA_017536215.1. Lineage (GTDB taxonomy): Bacteria > Bacteroidota > Bacteroidia > Bacteroidales > Muribaculaceae > JAGBWK01. Next base: position 9,699 of record JAFXHY010000024.1, read on the forward strand.
CACATCGACAATTCCGACATATCTCCGGAACTACTTACCGACTCCCTTTCGCGCTCATTTTATTATTCCCCCGATAGCTCCGACAAATCGACAGAAGAAATCGTTCTCGACAAAGATTTCATCCCGCGACATTCCACCTCCGCAAGCATTGCAATTGAAGGTGTAAATTCCCCCGACGAGACAAATCAAATGGTAATGTGGACATTGATGGGATATCCCCCGTGCGGCATTACCCAACCGGTAACATTAGACTCTCTTCCCGACAACCTAATTGCCGACGATTTAGGTGGCTGCAAAGCTTCACGCGACAACTTACTACTCAAAGAAAAAGTATTCTACAAGAAAGGCCGGCAGTGGTTTATAAAAATGCCTGAATTACAACACATTTCAAACAGAAATAAAACCAAAAGTTTAAATAATTATCAACGTTTTCGCACTAATAAGAAATAATTACCTCGACTACAATGATTACATCATTCTTATCGCTCAGCATCTCTCCCGCAATTATAACTATTCTCCTTCTCGTTGTCTCCAACATTTTCATGACCTTTGCTTGGTACGGACACCTTAAATTAGGAGAAACCGGCATATCAAAGAATTGGCCATTAATCATGGTCATTCTATTTTCTTGGGGCATCGCTCTACTTGAATATATGTGCCAAGTTCCGGCCAATCGCATCGGATTTGAAGGAAACGGTGGTCCCTTTTCTCTTATGCAGCTTAAAGTCATGCAAGAAGTTATTACACTGGTTGTATTTGTAATTTTCTGCTCTTTTGCTTTTCAAGGGTTTGAAATTCGCTGGAATCACTATCTTGCCTTTGCTTTTCTTATAGCTGCAGTCTATTTGGTGTTTATGAAATAATTGAGTACTTTTGTACTAACTTTTAATTAAATTCTACAGCATGAAAAAACTGTTTTTATCACTTTTAATAACTATATCCGCGACAGCGATGGCAGAAAACACTCTTCTTAAAGAATTTAGCACACCTTTTGGCACCGTGCCTTTCGACAGCATCAATAACTCTCAATATGAAGAAGCTATCGACACCGGCATAGCTAAAGCGCTACAAGGTATTGAAGCAATATGCAACCAACGCTCAATTCCCGACTTCGAAAACACAATAGTGGCACTTGAGCGAAATGGAGAGGATTTAAATAGAGCGTTATCGGTTTTCTTTAACCTTCTTAACGCTAACTCCGATGACGAAATGATGGAAATCTCATTACGTGTATCTCCTAAATTAAGCGACTTCTCTACAAGTATTGCTCTTAACGAACGCCTATGGCTACGAATAAAAGAGGTTTACGATAATCGCGATAAATTCAACCTCAACGCTGAGCAATTAATGCTTTTGCAAAAAACATATGACTCATTTGCACTCAATGGTGCGAACCTTATTGGCGACGACCGCGAAACTTATCGCAAACTATCGGCCGAGCTCTCTGAACTAACTACCATATTCGGTCAAAACGTACTTAAAGAACTCAACACCTACGAAATTTGGCTCAAAAAAGAGGATTTAACCGGGCTACCTGAAGGCATCGTTGCTCAAGCCGTAGCAGATGCCTCACAAAAAGGACGTGAAGGAGAATTTCTTTTCACTCTCCAACAGCCCACATATATGGCTTTTCTCAAATACTCCAACCGCCGCGACTTGCGCGAACATTTCTATCGACTTTACAACTCACGCAACACTAATGGTGAATATAATAACATTGAGAACATGAAGCGCATCGCCGAGCTACGTCGTCAAATAGCAAATCTGCTCGGTAGCAAAACGTTTGCAGAACACAACCTAAAACGCACTATGGCTGAAACTCCCAATGGTGTTTACGACCTTCTAAATCGCCTTCGCGATGCCTATATGCCCGCGCTAAAAGTTGAACTTGACGAATTGACTGATTTTGCGTCGGAAATCGAAGGCAAAACAATCTCAATCAAACCGTGGGATTATAGCTACTATGCCAACAAACTTAAAAATGCGAAATATTCTTTCGACGAAGAGCAACTCCGCCCCTACTTCCAACTCGACAATGTCGTTGATGGAGTATTCGGATTGGCAACAAAACTTTATGGTATTACATTCACTCCAAATGATTCCATCCAAGTATATCACCCCGATGTCAAAGCATACGAAGTGCGATATCCTAATGGAGACTTGGTGGGTATACTTTACACCGACTTCTTCCCTCGTGCATCAAAACGTCCCGGTGCTTGGATGACTTCTTTCCGCGAACAATATATTGATGAAACGGCACAAACGTGCGTCCTTTGGTTTCAATTGTGATGAACTTCACAAAACCAACTGCCGATAAGCCATCTCTTCTCACTCCCTACGAAGTGGAAACTTTCTTACATGAATTCGGGCACGCTCTTCACGGATTACTCGCCAACACTACATATGCTTCGCTTTCCGGAACTAATGTATACCGCGACTTTGTTGAACTTCCGTCTCAATTCAATGAAAACTATTTAACCGAAAAAGAATTCCTCGATGGATTTGCTCGCCATTACATCACAGGCGAAACTATCCCACAAGAACTCGTGGATAAAATAATTCGTTCCGCTCAATTCGGAGCCGCTTACGCTTGCATTCGTCAACTTGGATTTGGCTACACAGATATGGCTTGGCATGATGCCACTCAACCTATTGAAGATGCCGTTGCGCTCGAACGTCAAGCCACTAAGCAGGTTGAGATTTTCGAACCCGTTGATAATCTGATTTTCTCGCCCACATTCTCTCATATTTTCTCGGGAGGCTATGCTGCCGGATACTATGGTTATAAATGGGCTGAAGTTCTTGATGCCGATGCTTTTGCAAAATTCAAAGAAAACGGCATCTTCGACAAAAATACCGCCAATGAATTCCTAAACAATATATTGACTCAAGGTGGCACCGACAATCCCGCTAAGCTTTATCGTCAATTCCGAGGACAAGACCCCTCAATCGACGCATTGCTCATCCGCGACGGGATAAAAAAAGCGCCCGAAATCAACGCTGAAATCAACAAAAACTAAATTTTAAATCGCTAACTTAAACGCAATGCCCGATGCTCTACATCGGCATCGGGCTTGCTTAATTATATAACATTATCGCACTTGGGGCTAATGAACAATCCGTTTAAAATATTAGACCGATTTATAATTCGTAAATTTCTCGGCACCTACATTTTCGCCATAATTCTTATTTTGGCGATTACTGTAATGTTTGACATCAACGAGAAACTCGATGCTTTCATAAAAGCCCCTTTCAAAGCTACTATTTGCGATTATTTCTTAAACTTTCTCCCCTACTTTGCCAACCAATTCTCTCCCCTATTCACTTTCATTGCTGTAATATTTTTCACATCGAAACTTGCCGGTAATTCTGAAATTATAGCCATGCTATCTTCCGGCATGAGCTTCCGACGACTAACTCGCCCTTACCTAATCTCAGCTACCGTTATCGCGATACTCACTTTTATCCTTTCTGCCTACGTAATTCCTCCTGCCAATATTAAACGCATTGAATACACTAACACTTACGTCAAAAACAAAAGAGTGGATTTTGGTAGCAACATCATGTTGCAAGTGACGCCAGGAGAAATTGCATACATCCAGCGCTACGACAATACATCTAAAACCGGCTACAAATTTTCACTTGAAAAATTTGAGGAGAAAAAGCTCATATCTCGTCTCTCTGCTCAAACTATCAAATACGACACCGCCTACAATTGGCAAGTACGCGACTACATAATCAGAGATTTTGCCGGCAACCGCGAGCTTATTCGCAAAGGATACTCTCTCGATACAATTATTCAGATTCAACCTCGCGACTTCCTTATTGCAAAGAACGATCATGAGATGCTCACTACTCCCGAGCTACAAGAATATATCGGACGACAAAAAGAACGTGGGGTTGCCAATATAAAATCTTTTGAAATTGAGCTTGAACGCAGATATGCAATGACTGCGGCAGCATTCATTCTCACTATAATTGGGTTATCTCTATCATCGCGCAAGGTGAGAGGTGGCATGGGTGTTAACCTCGGATTGGGACTTGTGCTTGCGTTCAGCTACTTATTATTTATGACTGTGACTTCTTCTTTTGCAGTTTCAGGACTCACTTCTGCGCGAGTGGCAATGTGGATTCCCAACATCATTTACTCGATTGTCGCTGTTATACTCTACCGCAAAGCCGCTCAATAATAGCTACGTTTATTCCCCTTACAATTTTTCTTTTAGAAACATCCCGGTATAGCTCTCCGGTATTTTAACAATACTTTCCGGAGTGCCCTCGGCAATTATTCTACCTCCATTATCGCCCCCTTCCGGACCTATATCTATGATATGATCGGCACATTTTATCACATCAATATTATGTTCAATTATAATTACTGTGTGTCCTTGTGCTATTAGACGATTAAACGAATCCATAAGTTTATTGATATCATGGAAATGCAACCCCGTTGTAGGCTCGTCAAATATAAACATCGTTGCCTTCTGCCCTTCTAACGACAAGAAATAAGCCAACTTAACACGCTGATTCTCACCGCCCGACAAAGTTGATGATGATTGGCCCAATTTTATATACCCCAACCCTACATCTTGCAATGGGCGCAATCGTTTCACTATCTTACGTTCCGTCAAGCCATCTTTTGCGCTAAAAAATTCAATAGCCTGATTTACTGTCATATCGAGTACATCATATATATTCTTGCCTCGATATTCTATTTCCAAGACATCACGTTTAAAACGCTTGCCATGACATTCCTCACAGGTGATTGAAATATCGGCCATAAATTGCATCTCAATATTAATTACGCCATCCCCCTTACAATTTTCACATCGTCCTCCCTCAGCATTAAATGAAAAATAGCTGGCCGGGAATCCCATCTGCTTTGCTCCTTGCTGAGAAGCAAACAACTGGCGTATTTCATCATAGGCTTTAAGATACGTAGCCGGATTTGAACGAGTTGATTTTCCTATCGGACTTTGATTGACAAATTCAACAGCTTGCACACGGTCAATATCGCCGCGCAATTCCTTAAATGCTCCTGGAGCATCTGTCTGCTGCTCCAAATGGCGCAACATAGCCCGATATAATATATCCCTGACCAACGTTGATTTGCCCGAACCCGATACTCCCGTTACTACAGTCATTATTCCAAGCGGGAATCTTACTGTAATATCTTTCAGATTGTTTTGCATCGCACCAACAACCTCTATATACGAGCTTGACTTACGACGCACCTTGGGCAACGGGACATTAATTGCTCCAGTCAGATATTTTGCGGTATAACTATTTTCTGCCGATGAAATATTTGACAACACCCCTTGGTATATTATTTCACCACCATGACGTCCGGCCTCCGGGCCAACGTCTATAATATAATCAGCCGCACGCATTATCTCCTCATCATGTTCAACAACGACTACCGTGTTACCTATTGCTTGAAGATGTCGCAACACTGAAATCAATTTCTGAGTGTCGCGCGAATGTAGACCTATTGATGGCTCATCAAGAATATACAGCGAGCCGACCAAGCTACTCCCCAATGAAGTCGCCAAGTTGATACGCTGGCTCTCACCACCCGACAATGTCGACGCTCCTCGATTGAGTGTAAGATAATCCAACCCTACATCAGAGAGAAATCCAATACGATTACGTATTTCTGCCAACAATCGTTTAGCGATTCGCTCTTCGTTCCCGGTTAACGATAGCTCATCAAACCATTTGCGCAAGTCGCGAATCGGCATCGCATTGAGTTCGACTATAGTTTTCCCATTAATCTTTATATTATTTACCTCGGGGCGTAACCGCGTGCCCTTACATTCCGGGCATAACGTTTTTCCACGATAGCGAGCCAACATCACTCGATACTGTATCTTGTATTGGTTTTCTTCGACCATTCGGAAGAATCCGTCTATACCCTCAAATGCCGTATTACCATGCCATAACAAATTCTTTTGCGCTTCGGTTAAGTCGGCATAAGGCTTATGAATAGGGAAACCTAATGGAGCCGCCATATGTATAAATCGGCGCTTGTATTCGCCCATCTTTTCCCCTTTCCAGCATGCTACTGCATCTTGATATACCGACAATGCCTTATTCGGGATTACAAGATTTTCATCAATCCCTATGGTTTTGCCAAATCCCTCGCATTTAGGACACGCTCCAATAGGATTATTGAAATTAAACAACTGCTCGTTTGGCTCCACAAACGTCATTCCGTCAGCCTCAAAACGATGAGAAAAATCATGTCTATGCACACCATTCTCATCCCATACATATAACGAACAGCGATTATCCCCCTCAAAAAATGCCGTTTCTACCGAGTCGACAAGACGCGATAACTCATCACCATCTTCTACGACTGCTAATCTGTCAATCAGCAATTCATAATGCGATATATCAATCTTTTTTTTCTTCGTTCCTACTGCATTTTTCAATTGCGCTATCACATCCTCTATCATCACGAATTCCCCATCATGATATAATCTGGAAAAGCCCTCGCCAAGCAACGTTGTCAACCTTTTTTCCACATCATTATCAAAACTCAACAACAACGGGGATGTCACTGCAATTCGAGTACCTACTGGATAACTTTGAGCTACTGAGATTACATCTTCTTCCGTATGCTTTTTCACCTGCATTCCGGTGACCGGAGAATACGTACGGCCAACTCGAGCAAAAAGCAATCGCATATAGTCATAAATCTCAGTCGATGTCCCTACCGTGCTTCGTGGATTATGAGAATTCACCTTTTGCTCAACAGCTATTGCCGGAGGTAAGCCTTTTATATAATCCGCCTCAGGCTTGGACATACGCCCCAAAAACTGTCGAGCATATGCCGATAAACTTTCAACATACCTTCTTTGACCCTCTGCATATAGCGTATCAAAAGCTAATGACGATTTGCCGGAACCCGATAAACCGGTAACAACGACAAACTTGTTGCGAGGTATTTCAATATCAACATTTTTGAGATTATTGACACGTGCACCCTTTATGATGATATTATTTGACATATTTTCGACTATCTTCTTGGTTTGACCTACAAATTTACAACATTTCACCCACTCATCCAAGCTATCATTCTTTCCTTAAATATCGAAAACATCTACAATCGTTATTTTGCCGTATATAAAAATTTTACTAACTTTGTGTTTGTTATGACTGACAACAAAATAAAATCATCAGCAGTAGAAACTCTTGACCGCTATCTCGCAGCGAAGCGACTACGTCGCACGCCGGAGCGCTATGCTATTCTCAGTATGGTTTTGCAGATGAACAAGCACTTCTATGTCGAGACTATTTGTAGAGCGATGGCCGAGAGCAACTTCCGCGTCAGCAGAGCAACAGTCTATAACACAATAGAACTTTTCACTCAAGCAGGTATCGTGCGACGTCACCGCTTCGGCAACGAACCCGCGCAGTTTGAAAAAATTGTCGACACAGCAGCCGCCAACCACCAGCACCTCGTATGCACTAAATGTGGTAAAGTCAAGGAGATTAAGGACCCGCTTTTGCTCTCTACCCTTTCTCAACGTAGATACCAAGCATTCACTCCTGAATATTTCCAATTCTATGTCTATGGCATTTGCTCGCAATGTAGCCGACGCTTAAAGCAACATAAACTATAAAACTGATAATAAACATTTTTACTTCAATATATTGATACAACAATGAAAGTTGATATTTTACTCGGGTTACAATGGGGCGACGAAGGCAAAGGCAAAGTCGTCGATGTCTTGACCCCTCGCTACGATGCCGTAGCTCGTTTCCAAGGTGGACCTAACGCCGGACACACCCTCGAATTTGATGGCAAAAAATATGTCCTTCGTTCAATCCCTTCCGGCATTTTCCAAGAAAATCAAGTCAACATCATAGGTAACGGCGTTGTGCTCGACCCCGTACTATTTCAAGAAGAAGCTCAAGCTCTCGAAGCTTCAGGAATCGATTTACGAAAAGTACTGAAAATTTCTCGTAAAGCCCACCTTATCCTTCCTACTCATCGTCTACTCGATGCTGCAAACGAAAAGGCTAAAGGCAAAGCTAAAATTGGTACTACCGGCAAAGGTATCGGTCCGACATACACCGACAAAGTATCACGCAACGGGCTTCGTCTCGGCAATATGGAATCTGGCGACCTTTCGGCTTATCAAGCCGCTCGCGATCGTCATCTAAGCATACTTGCTTCTATGGGTGAAAATCCCGACATCACCGAACTTGAAGCTAAATGGCTCGACGCTATAAAGTATATTTTAACCTACGACCTCATTGACTCCGAATACTTCATCAACGACCTCTTGCGCCAAGGCAAATCAATCCTTTGCGAAGGTGCTCAAGGCACTCTCCTCGATGTTGATTTCGGTTCATACCCCTTTGTTACATCTTCTAACACTATCAGTGCCGGTGCTTGTTGCGGTCTCGGCGTTGCCCCCAATAAAATCGGGGAAGTGTTTGGTATATTCAAAGCATACTGCACTCGCGTAGGTTCAGGTCCATTCCCGACAGAGCTTTTCGATGAAACTGGTAAAAAAATTCGCGATATCGGTCATGAATATGGTGCAGTTACTGGTCGTGAACGCCGTTGTGGCTGGATTGACCTCGTAGCTCTACGCTACGCTATTATGATTAATGGCGTTACTCAACTCATCATGATGAAGAGCGATGTACTCGACACATTCTCGGAAATACGCGCATGTGTTGCCTACGAAATAAACGGCAAACGTGTTGATACTTTCCCATTCACTGTCGACGATTCTAACATAAAACCGGTATACGTCAATCTTCCCGGATGGCTCACCGATATGACTCAATTTAAAGATGAAAAGCAATTCCCTAAGGAATTTAGCGACTACATTTCATTCCTCGAAGAACAACTCGAAGTTCCTATCAAAATTGTGTCAATTGGGCCCGACCGAAGCCAAACTATCGTTCGCCAATAAAGCAACTGCCAATTAATGTCATTCCATAAATTTTAAAGAATAATTGCTATGGCAAAAATAAAACCTTTCCGTGGTATTCGCCCTCCTCGTCAGTTGGTCACTGAAGTAGCTTCACGCCCCTACGATGTTCTTAACTCCGAAGAAGCAAGAGCTGAAGCCGAAGGCAATCCCAAATCACTTTACCACATCATAAAGCCCGAGATTGACTTCGAGCCCAATACTGATGAACACGACCCCAAAGTCTACGACAAAGCTGTTGAAAATTTCAACAAATTCCAACAACAAGGTTGGCTCGTTCAAGATGAAGATGAAAAATACTACATCTACGCTCAGACAATGGATGGGCGCACTCAATATGGCTTTGTTATCGCAGCCAACGTCGACGACTATATGACCGGCAAAATCAAAAAGCATGAATTAACTCGTCGTGACAAAGAAGAAGACCGCATGAAACATGTTCGCATTAACAACGCAAACATCGAACCGGTGTTCTTTGCTTTCCCCGATAACGAAAAACTTCAGAATATCATTACTAAGGTTACTGCCGGCGAGCCGGAATACGATTTCGTTGCTCCCGATGGTTTCGGCCACCATTTCTGGGTTATTTCCGACGACGAAACAATTCAAGCTATTACAGAGGAATTCGCGAAAATGCCATCGCTTTATATAGCCGACGGTCATCATCGCACTGCTGCCGCTGCTCTTGTTGGGAATGAAAAAGCAAAAAACAACCCCAACCACCGTGGCGATGAAGAATATAACTTCTTCCTTGCCGTTGCTTTCCCGGCTTCTCACCTCAAGATTATCGACTACAACCGCGTTGTTAAAGACCTCAACGGACTTTCCGATGAAGAATTCATCAATCGCTTGAAAGAAAACTTCGACGTTGTTGACATGGGTACTGAAATTTATCACCCTGCTCATCTTCATAATTTCGCACTCTACCTCAGCGGACATTGGTATTCGCTAACTCCCCACGCAGGTACTTACGACGACAACGATCCTATCGGGTGCCTTGATGTCACCGTTTCTTCCGACCTTATCCTACGCGATATCCTTGGCATTACCGACCTTCGCTCCGATAAGCGCATCGACTTCGTTGGTGGCATTCGTGGTCTTGGCGAGCTAAAACAACGTGTTGATTCAGGCGAAATGAAAGTAGCATTAGCTCTATACCCCGTTTCTATGAAACAACTTATTGATATTGCCGACACCGGTAATATTATGCCTCCTAAAACTACTTGGTTTGAACCCAAACTTCGTTCAGGCCTTGTAATTCACAAACTCGACTAATTTTTAACTACATAACTAAGGGTGGACCGATAGCCAACAGCTCGTGTCCATCCTTTGTCATCTACTCTATTTATCATGCTATTGTCAACCAACTCTTTTACTATTTCTTCGACTACATATATCCGTCGCATAATGAAGCGTTGGTTCTGCCGTCATATATATCTATTGGCGGCTGCAATAGTTATACTTCTATCGTTGGGAATAATCATCGATATTGCTTACTTAATTGTGGCAATGATGGGAATTTTCATCATAATTCCCACAGTATTGATGTTTGGATATTATTTTTATGCGCTCAATCCGCGCATTGTAATGCTTTCTTCAGGTGACACAACCATCACTCTAAATCACGACCACATCTCCGCACTTGTCACCCACGAAGAGCGCCCCCCCTATAAATTTCAAATCCAACTATCGGAAATAAAATCTATCACACCGGGCGATATACTCGACACGATAATATATGGTAATCGCCTTGAACAACTTATCTTAATAGATAAAACCGCATTCTCCTCTACAACCGAACGTTTTCAATTCCACAACTATATTTTCGACTATATACAACAAAATTTAGCAACTTCAAAATCATGAAATTTACCCTCCTAAATACTGATAAAAATTCCAATGCCCGTGCCGGCATAGTTCACACCGACCATGGAGATATTCCAACTCCTATTTTCATGCCAGTCGGCACTCAAGGCACCGTAAAAGCGGTTCATCAGCATGAATTGCTCAACGATATTGATGCCAAAATAATTCTTGGCAACACTTATCACCTCTACCTCCGCCCCGGCATGGAAATTATCGAAAAGGCGGGTGGACTTCATAAGTTCAATGGATGGAATCGTCCGATATTGACCGACTCAGGGGGCTTTCAAGTTTTTTCACTATCTTCAAATCGTAAACTCAGAGAGGAAGGTGCCTATTTCCGTTCTCATATCGACGGTTCAAAACACCTCTTTACCCCTGAAAATGTCGTTGAAATTCAACGTTCTATCGGTTCCGACATTATGATGGCACTTGACGAGTGTCCTCCCGGCACTTCCGACCGTGCTTATGCGACTAAATCTCTCGCTCTTACCCATCGTTGGCTGAAACGCGGTTGGGACCACTTCAATGCCACATCTCCTCGCTACGGACATTCTCAAGCATTCTTCCCAATTGTGCAAGGATGCACCTACCCCGACCTTCGTCGCGAGTCAGCAAAGTTTGTTGCCGACCTTGGAGCTGAAGGTAATGCTATCGGTGGGCTTGCTGTTGGCGAGCCGGCTGAAGTCATGTACGACATGATTGAAGTTGTCAACGAAATCCTACCCGCCGACCGCCCTCGATATTTAATGGGCGTAGGCACTCCTGCCAACATTCTTGAAGCTATTGAACGTGGTGTCGACATGATGGACTGCGTAATGCCAACGCGAAATGCTCGCAACGGTATGCTTTTCACTTCCCACGGCATTATGAATATGCGAAATAAAAAATGGGCCGACGATTTCTCCCCTATTCAAGAAGATGGGCCTTCCTACGTTGACCGAGCTTACTCCCGAGCCTACCTTCGACACCTTTTCATTGCCGGAGAAATCCTTGCCATGCAAATCGCGTCTATCCACAACCTTGCATTCTACCTATGGCTCGTAACAGAAGCGCGTAATCACATCATCGCAGGCGATTTCTCTTCATGGAAGAAATCAATTCTCCCGGTTCTCACTCAGCGACTATAACCACCCGCTATTGAGTTTAAACATTTATTTAATCCTAACATACAATGCAATTATGAATCCTTTATTAAAAAAGTTACTTACTTTAGCTTTAGCATCCATGTATTCATTATCCATGAACGCTGAATCAGATTGGGCAAATTTACAACGTTATGATGCCGACAACCAACGCATCATCAACAACCCAGAAAAGATTGAAAACCTCGTAGTGTTTATAGGCAACTCAATCACCGACAACTGGGCAAGTCTACGTCCGCAATTCTTCTCCGATAACAACTTCATCGGTAGAGGCATCTCCGGACAGACCACCTACCAATTCCTCGTACGCTTTCGCAGCGACGTTGTTGCCCTCAATCCAAAAGCCGTAGTTATCAACGGTGGCATCAACGACATTGCTCAAAACAATTATATCTACAACGAAGACACAACATTCGGCAACATTGTTTCAATGGCTGAAATTGCCAAGGCAAACGGCATAAAAGTAATTCTAACATCACTACTCCCATCCAACAGCTGCTATTGGCGTCTCGATATTAAAGAAGTTGCCGACAAAGTAGCCTCCCTAAATGCTCGCATCAAAGAATATGCACAACAACAAGGATACCCCTATATCGACTACTACTCTCAAATGATATCACAACCCGACCGCGGCATTATATCGGCATACTCCAACGACGGCGTTCATCCCACAATTGAAGGCTACATAATAATGGAACAAATTGCCAAACCCATAATTGAGCAGACACTCAAAAACAAATAAGACACGTATCACCAACTCAATAACACACCGCTAATACATTTAGTCAATTAATATTACAGTTTGTAAAATAATTACTCCGTAATATATTCCAACGAGACTACCTATTAGGTAGTCTCGTTTTATTTATGCCCGTAAAAGCATAATTAATACTCTTTAACATGAGAGTGCCGAATTTTTGCACACCACCGGAATAATTTTGCTGCATAAATCAATTTAACCCTATAAATCACTCTTAAAACCTTACTACTATGGCGATTATAATTATAGCTCTTTGCTTAATTCCGTTTCTCGCCCAAGCGATGAAAGATGGTGGTAGATTTTAATATCCCACACC
>JAFXHY010000157.1 GCA_017536215.1 Muribaculaceae bacterium
ACTCACAAACCAACCGAGAATGACTGTGGCCAAAATTATAGCCACGAAGTTCATAAATACGGGGTGTTTATGCCAAAAACGCACTATATTGAATTTCTTTTTAGCCATAGTTGCAATAAGTAAAATTACAAGATATAATTATAATCTCAATGGCGCATTTAAAGTATTGTCAGAGAGCAAATAAATTATATCAACGTGGATAAGTGGACAAAACCTTATTGTATGTATTTATTTTATTTTCTACAAAAATACAATTTTTTCAAATTTAAAACGCAAAATGAGAATGTAATTGTGAGATTTGTGATGATTTTTTTGAAACTTTTAATTGTGAGTGTAATAATTTAGCGCATTTTATGAATTCGGTCAATGTAATTTTGCACAAAAAAGAGGACATTGACATTTCGGATGAATTAAACAAGAAGGGGATTAATACTATTAACGTTTCAATAAACGGCAAAGCGGGATTATTAGTGCCAAGCATGCAATTGCGCTGAATAATATAACCAAGGAAGTGCATATCATCATATCGCCCATTGAGACGAGAGGGCTTGCCAGTCCCCCGGCAAAGAAAACAGAAGCCCCAAATACAGCACTTGCCGCGCCGGCATTATGCCGTTCGCTATCAAGGGCAATAGCAGTAGCAACAGGTTGAAGCATACCGAAACTAATAAATAGATAGGAGTAGCAAGCCATCAATAAAAATAGTGGCATGTTGAGTATGTGGCAAAAAGCGACGAGGATAGCTCCAATGAGGAAATTGACACTTGCGCAAATGAGGTTGAATTCCTGACGCTTGAATAACGCACATAATGCGGAGCCAATGCCAATCATCAATGCATTAATCCCAAAACAGATACTGAATGCGATTGGGGATAGGTTGTAGAAATCTTGGAAAATGTAGGGAGATGCAGCGATGTAGGCAAATAGTCCAAAACAAGAAGCCGTAGAAGCAAGAGAGGCTAAAGCAAATCGACGATTACGGAACACTTTGAAAAGGTTGGCATAAACGTGCCATATATTTTTTTGAGAACGACGACATGGTGGCAAAGTTTCACGTAATCTCAATGAGCATAACATAAGAATTATTCCTAAAACGATTAGCAATATAAATACGCCCTGCCAAGATGCGAAATTAGCGATAGAGCCTCCGACAATAGGAGCAGTGACGGGAGCTATGCCATTGATAGCTGCTAAAATAGCCATGAATTTAGCGAGGTCTTTGCCGGTGAACATATCGGTAGAAATACTTTTAGCAAGGACTACCCCACCCGCCCCGGCAAATCCTTGCAGGAGTCGCATCATATTGAATATAAAAATGTTAGGCGCCAACACACAAAGCAGGGATGAAATTGCGAATAGTGCCATTGACGCCACTAATAAGTTTTTTCTACCATATTTATCGCTAATAGGTCCAATAAAAATTTGTCCAACAGCTAATCCAATCATACCTGCGGTGATGCTCATCGCCATAACAGAAGCAGAAGTGTTGAAATATCCCTGCATTTCGGGAATAGAGGGGAGATAAAAATCGGTAATAAAGGGTCCGAAAGCAGTAAGCATTCCGAGAGTAACAAGGAGGAAAAAACCAATTTTTTGTTTCATAAATTACTCGTTATATATGCCGATTACACTGGCAATCGGAGAAATATGTCAGAAATTAGGAGCTAATAAATCGTAAAAAAATTGATCAAAGGTACAAAAATTAAAGATGTTGGTAAAAAAAATGATTTTAATATGGTTATAGCGTTGGAAAATTTTGGAAAAACCGTTAACTTTGCATGCAATAAATTTTAAAGGAATTTTATATGTCATTTATTGCAGACCGAGTAAAAATGGATGGACTCACCTTTGATGATGTCCTACTAATTCCGGCTTATTCGGAGGTGTTACCTCGCGAAGTCGATTTGACCACAAAGTTTTCCCGCAACATTACCTTGAACGTTCCGTTAGTGTCGGCCGCAATGGATACCGTCACAGAAGCCCCCTTGGCAATAGCAATAGCACGCGAAGGAGGAATCGGTGTAATCCATAAAAACATGCCGATAGAGGAGCAAGCACGCCAAGTACACGCAGTAAAGCGTGCAGAAAATGGTATGATTTATGACCCCGTAACAATCAAGCGAGGCTCTACAGTTCGCGATGCACTTCGCATGATGGAAGAATATCATATCGGTGGTATACCGGTAGTAGACGATAATGGTAAATTAGTCGGTATCGTAACCAACCGTGACTTGCGTTTTGAAGCAGATTTAAATCGAGCAATAGATGAAGTTATGACCTCTGAAGGGTTGGTAACCACAACTCAAACCACAGATTTGGAGAAGGCCGCTCGCATATTGCAAGAACACAAAATCGAAAAGCTCCCTGTAGTAGACAACGAAGGTCACCTCATCGGCCTTGTGACATATAAAGATATCACAAAAGCAAAAGATAAGCCCTTTGCAGCAAAAGATTCATTGGGTCGTCTCCGCGTAGCCGCCGGAGTAGGCGTAACCGGAGACTCAATGGAGCGAGTAGATGCTCTTGTAGCCGCCGGAGTAGACGCTATCGTGATAGATACAGCGCATGGTCACTCACGCGGAGTAATCGGAGTATTGAAAGCCGTAAAGGCAAAATATTCCGAAATAGATGTAGTGGTAGGAAATATAGCAACCGGAGATGCAGCACGTTATCTCGTAGAAAATGGCGCAGACGGCGTTAAGGTTGGTATCGGTCCGGGGTCAATCTGTACGACCCGCGTTATTGCCGGAGTCGGTGTACCTCAACTTTCAGCAGTCTACGATGTAGCGAAAGCGTTGGAAGGCACCGGAGTACCTTTGATTGCAGATGGTGGAATTCGCTATTCGGGAGATATCGTAAAAGCATTGGCAGCCGGAGCATATTCAGTGATGCTCGGAGGTATGCTTGCCGGAGTTGAAGAATCGCCCGGTGACACTATAATCTACAACGGAAGAAAATACAAGACCTATCGTGGCATGGGTTCACTTGAAGCAATGGAAAAAGGCTCAAAAGACCGTTATTTCCAAGCCAATGAAACTGATGCGAAAAAACTTGTACCGGAAGGAATTGCAGCTAGAGTACCATTTAAGGGCTCACTTTATGAAGTAACCTACCAGATGCTTGGCGGTCTGCGTGCCGGTATGGGGTATTGTGGCGCAAGCAATATCGAAAAGCTCCACAACGCACAATTCACACGCATCACAAATGCCGGAGTTGCAGAAAGTCACCCACATGATGTTGCAATTACTGCAGAGGCACCGAATTATAGTGCGTCACATCAATAATATATAAAATATAAAATTGCGTTAGCAATTCAACAAAAGGAAAGGATTGATGCTGTATGATTTTGAGAGTTGTGCAGCATCAATTATTTTAAACAAAAGCTGATATCTTGAAAAAACCTAACGCCATTTTATACAATATATATAATAAAGAAGGAATTGTTGCGTTATATATTGTATAATCACAAAGTAACACGAAAAAATAACCGTAATCTAAAAACAATAATGAAAAAATTACTTTTGTCGCTGACAATTGCAGCCTTTGGAGGAATGTGTTTGATGGCCGCGCCAAAAGACACCGACCCGGTGCTAATGACAGTCAACAAAAAACCAGTTAAGCTTAGCGAGTTTGAATATCTATATCAAAAGAACAATGCTCAGCAACTTGCCACACAGCCAATAGATGAATATTTGGATTTGTTTGTGATGTACAAGCTAAAAGTTGCCGATGCCGAAGCTGCAAATATAGCAGACAGCGAATCCTTTAAGAAGGAATTCGCGGGCTACAAACGAGATTTGTCGGAGCCGTATATCTTTGACAAGTCGGGCCGCGACAGCCTTGTACGAGGTATTTACGATCGCATGAAAACAGATATCGACGTTAGTCATATCATGATAAGCGTACCCAAAGGATTGAAGGCTAAAAAATCTCAAAAGGCAAAACTTGACAGCATACGAACCGAAATCATTTCAGGTAGAGCAGATTTCGCTGCCGAAGCAGATAAACATTCAATCGACCCGGCAGTTAAAGCAAATCATGGGCACATGGGATATATTTCGGCAGGAATGTTCCCTTACACATTTGAAGATGCAGCTTATAGCACACCGGTAGGTGAAATATCTCCTGTAATCGAGACACCATTCGGCTATCATATCGTAAAGGTCAATGCAACACGCGAAGCCTTGGGCCAAGTAAAGGTGCAGCATATTCTCAAGCTAACCCAACGACTTGACGAAGTAGGTCAAGCAGCAAAAAAAGCCGAAATAGATTCAATCTATAAGTTATTAGTAGCCGGAGGTAATTTCGACGAAATCGCGAAAGTGGAGAGTGAAGATCCGGGGTCGGCACGTGAAGGAGGACTCATCGATTGGTTCTCACCCGGACAAATGGTACCGGAATTCGAAGAGGTGTCATTTAAGCTATCTAACGGCGAGATATCAGAGCCATTTGCAACAGCCTATGGTTATCACATTGTAAAACGATTGGATTGGAAATCAATCGACCCATACGAAGTAATCGCACCGCGCATTAACAGAATGCTTGATCGCGACGAACGTCAGTATATTCCCGTACGCGCTAAAACAAAAGAACTTCGCGCCAAATATGGCACGGCAATTAATCAAGCAATCGTAGATGACGTTTGTCAAGCAATAACAAACCACAAACGAATGGATTCAACAATTGTGGCACAATTGCTTTTAGATGAGCGAGTAATAATTACACTCAATGGTGGCGAAAAAGAGATTACGGTA
>JAFXHY010000158.1 GCA_017536215.1 Muribaculaceae bacterium
CACTTGCGCTATGCTCTCTTCTGCATAACTGCGCCCTCCGATTTTTGCGAACACATTCATTGCGCGTTCCGAACGACCGGTTGTTGTCAACCAACGCGGACTCTCCGGAATAAAGAATGCCAAAATCAAGAATAATGCTGCCGGAAAAGCTTCTGCCCAGAACATCCAGCGCCAACCCTCTTGACAATTCCACGTTGACAAGAATGCTTCGTCTGTTATATTTTCCGGTATCGGTTCAGCAATAAGCATATTGACAATTTGGGCGCCCAATATACCCAACACTATCGTCATTTGATTAAGTGTCACCAATTTCCCGCGTATGCTTGTCGGGGCAACTTCTGCGATATACATTGGAGAAAGGGCCGACGCAATACCAATTGCTACACCGCCGATAAAACGCGCCCAAATAAAGCCCGAATACACATTAAATGCTCCCGTTGTATACGCCGACAATAGAAAAATTGCCGCTGCAATCACCAACAATGGTTTGCGTCCAAAGCGGTCGGCCAACATGCCGGCTGTAGTTGCTCCGAGCAAACAGCCCAATATCGCCGACGACATTGCCCATGCCTGCTGTCCGGAATCATTCGCTATGCCGAAAAATGCTTCATAAAATGGTTTTGCTCCTCCTATCACCACCCAATCGTAGCCAAAGAGCAAACCGCCCATCGCCGATACCAAACAGATAAAGAATACGAATAATCGATTGTAAGTTTTCATGATAATGTTAAGTTTTTATATTCAGGAAGACGTTGCTCAATATCTCCGGCTCTACTCTTTGTGTTTTTATATTTTAATCTTAACAAAACACCTTAAGGCAATACTCCGACATATTGATTCAATTGCAAAATTACTACCGCGCTTCCCTCTTCACAATGGATAAAAATTTTCAATTAATGGACAATATTACGATTTTATCGCCCACAATTCATTTCATACAATAATCCCACCATTTCATACATTCCGACTCCATCATTTACCTTTTCCCGGTTTTGGTATTTAAATTTGTATAACAAATTTTCTAACCATCAATTTATCACTGCAATGAAAAAATTTTTACTCCTCACTGCAATTGTTTCTTTAATTGCAATCTCGTTTAGCGCATGTTCCTCCGGTTCTTATTACGATAACCCCAGGCACAACGTGATGAATCGCTAATTGGATTTCACTTGCGCCAATATAAAGCAAATTTTCGTTTTTCTTATAAACCCTTTATCTACAACATATTAATTCATATTGGCGCAAAAAATAAACCGACAAGGCCAAATATTTTGCGTATAATTTACGCAAAATATTTGGTTATTCAAATTCAACTTTTTATCTTTGCGTAATTTCAACGCAATAATATAACCAATAAAACATTTTTATAATCAACCCTTAAAATTAAAAATCCATGAAGCCCTATTTTGCAAGCCTTGTAAATTGGTTTCCCTTGGAGTGACAAAAATGGCATCATAATTTTGCATTGTCCAACAACAAAAAGTCTTAACAATTAAAACATAGCAATTATGTTGACATTAGCTATTATAATTTACGTGTTTATGTGTTTCATCAGTAATTGGAATATCTTTTGGCCGATTAAATTGCTAATAGACGGTGCTATTGGCGATAAAGCGATTGCTATCGTTTGGGCGATTCTATTAATTGCCGGATTAAATTGATTTTACATAATTTCAATCGGAGGAGCATAAATTTACATATAAACGTATTTTGGTATTATTCGTTGGAAACAAATTAAATTACCAATAATATGAGTATTAAATCATCTATACATTTTAAGAAACATGATTAAACAAATTTTTATCACATTGGCGCTTGCATTTTGCACAATGCAACCGATTTTCGCGAATGAGGATATTCAACGCCCGGAATCCTACAACTTATTGAGAGGTGTTGAAGCAATCAATAACGACCAATTAGAAGAAGGCCTTGACTTCCTTAACAAAGAAATTGAGGAAAACCCGAAGAATGGATATGCTTTTGTTTGGATAGCATCAATAAGGGCTTATAATTCGGATTATGGAAAAGCTCTAACCGCTGTAAATTTGTCAATTAAGCATCTTCCTAAAAAAGACAAGGAATATATGGCCTTCGCCTATAGTTTGCGCGCGGAGATTTATAAAGGTCTATGTGAAAAAGACAAGGCTATCGCGGACTACACGGAAGCTTTGAAATACTCCCCCGAGGATGAAGATCTTTATGAAAACCGAGCTCAGATTTATTATGAACAAGAGAAATATGATTTAGCCGATGATGATTACAACAAGATCATTTCCCTAAACGAAGGAAGTATTTACGGGCACTTGGGATTGGGGCGCAATGATTATGCTCGAAAAGAATATGAGAATGCGATAGCTCACTATGACTACGCGACGAAACTTGCAAGTGATTATTCGCTGGCGTACTCGTTTCGCGCAGAAAGCTATATGGCATTACACCGTTACAATGAAGCTATCTCTGATATAATAACAGCTTTGGAAATAGATTATGATGAAAAAGCTTATAATTTATTGTTAAATGTTGCCGACTCTGCTTTCATTGAGCTTGAATCAAGAATGAAAATTCAATGTTCTAAACATAAGACCGATAATTTTTGGCCACTTTTTTTAGGCTCAATCTACGAACATACGGAACACTATAATGCTGCCATTGAGCAGTATAAAAATAGCTTTGACTTGGAACGAACTCCGGGTGCTCCATATAGAATAGCTTGTTGCTATAGAAAATTAGGCGACTATGAATCTGCGCTCAAGAATATTAACATTTCAATCGAAATAGATTCTATTAATTCGAGCTATATGTTGGAACGAGCCGACCTACTTTATGAATTAGGAAAAACCAAAGACGCTATTTCACAAATAGATAAATACATAGATGCTAATTCGGAGTTTTACTATGGTTATTATAGAAGGGGGTTCTACAAAGATAATTCTGCCGATTATGATGGGGCTATCAATGATTACTCTATGTCAATAGCCTTAGAACCTACTTACGCATATGCTTATTTAGGTCGAGCAGACATGTATAGAGATAAAGGCGAGAAAGAGCTATCCGTTGCCGATTATAAGAAAGTGATTGAAATTGACACTATTCCCGGAAATAGTTCTTGCGCTCAATATGCTTATATGGAGCTTGGGGACAATGAAAAAGCTATCGATTTTATGAATCGAATTATAGACGCCGATTCTACTGATGCAGGTAATTATTATGATGCTGCTTGCTTGTATGCTCGCATGGGACAACTTGACACTTCTCTTGAAATGCTTAAAAAATCATTTGAACTTGGTTATAGAAGATTCAACCACATCGAAAATGACGAGGACCTAAATGCCTTGCGAACTCTGCCGGAATACAACGAGTTAATCAATACCTATAAAGAACGCCATTCAAGCGAGGTCGAAAGTTCCGCTGAAAATGAATTCATTGAACAAGTTGCAGAAGTCCCGTTTACAAAAGAATATGACATTTGTAAAGTAAAATGCACTATAAACAATCTGCCGTTACACTTTGTGTTTGATACAGGAGCGAGCGATATTTCAATTTCAAATGTAGAAGCTGCATTTATGCTTAAAAACGGCTACTTGTCCCAACACGATTTTCAAGGAAAACAAAACTACATAACTGCCAATGGAGATATCAGCGAGGGAACTATAATCAACCTTCGGACAGTGGAATTTGGTGGTCTTAAACTTACAAATATAAAAGCATCGGTTGTGAAAAATCAAAAAGCACCATTGCTATTAGGACAATCTGTGCTGAAGAAACTTGGGAAAATAGAAATTGATAATAATCTAAAAATACTTCGAATCACACACACCGAAGCAAAGTAACTCTGACTTGAGATTTCAATGTCGAGTCAGAAGTGCTGACTCGACATTGCTTTGCTTTTCCTTATTGCCATTTACCTTTTGTATTATTCAGGTATTACAAATAAAAACATTTCAACAACCATTCAACCAACATAATTTAAAATGAAAAAGCATATAAAATAATAGGAATAATCATGTTTCTGCTTATTTGTTTCATAGCATTTGGCATTTATTCTTTAGCTACATATGAAGTAGATTAAAAGAAACGGAATAAATGGCAAGTTTATCCGAGATTTATTCGTCAAACAAAATCTATACTATAGTTTCAACTTTTAAACATCACCATAATAAATGGAAGCATATCCTATCTTCATTATTGGCGCAATAATTGTAATTGCAATTATTCACAACGTATTCTTCGACAAAGAAAAAACCGACAATGAATCTGACGAATATCAAAATTATAATGACAACGATAATTCCAACGAATCTTCGCCGGATTATGAATCAATAACATCGCGACAAATAGCATTTAATTCGCTAAAATCTATTGGGTGTCAACCTAAATTTATGGATGACACCACATTACTTGTAGAATTTCAAGGCGAGAAATTCGAATTCTCTTTTCCCCAAGAACAACATAGCAGATATGTAAGGATATGGGACCCATATTGGGCAGGAATTGAAGCCAATAATCCTAATCTATATTTGGTAAAGGAAGCTATCAACTCTGCTAATCATTGTTTTGGACCAACAGTTGTAATGTCGGAACCCGATGAAAACAATCATATAGCATTCCATAGCCGTTATGACATTATGCTCCATCCGGCTTGCCCCGACAATGACCAACATATCAAAACTATACTCAGTTCTTTCTTTTATACACAAGACATCGTCCGACGCGAATACCAAGACCTCGGTGCTCGACAAGCCGAACGTCGAGCCAATCGTCGTCCCATCGGATTCGATACCGTTGCCTTTCAAAACAACAACAAATCATCCGACACAACACAATCCGACTCTCCTCAATAATAAACAAATAATAAATGAAAAAACGTATTCTCTTATTTGCCGGAATTCCACTGATTATCCTGCTCCTTGTAATCTTGAGCTGTCACTTTCTCGTTGTTGCCAATGCTTCCGGAAGCACCTTCGACAACGTCAATGATATTCCCCACAACCGCGTCGGGCTCCTTCTCGCCACTTCGCCGATTACCCCGGCGGGCGACCATAATCTCAATTTCGACCACCGCATCGATGCCGCAACCGAACTTTTCTATGCCGGCAAAATAGATTTCATAATTGCAAGTGGTGGTGACTACTCCGGATCTCAAAAGCATGGGTGCAATGAGCCGGCTGCAATTCGCGACTCTCTCGCAATTAGGGGTATTCCTCTCGACCGCATCATTCTCGACTACGAAGGCACTCGCACTCTAAATTCAATTGCTAAAGCAAAAAAATTCTACCGACTCGACTCTTTGACTATTATTTCCCAAAAATATCACAACCAACGAGCTATCTACCTCGCCAACCACTACGACATCTACGCCGTTGGCTACAACGCCGAGCCTTCACCTTTTAAAGGACAACGTTTTAAAAATTCATTTAGAGAATACTTCTCTCGTGTCAAAATGTTTATCGACATTATCTCCGGAAAAGACTTCACCCCCTCCGAATCCCCCAATTAATTCACTTTGACCAATTTGATTTCAAATATCAATGTCGAATTTCCCGGAATTCCATGAACTCCGCGAGGTCCATACCCATAAGCAGAAGGTATATAAACAATCCATTTATCCCCTTCTCGCATATTTTTTAAGGCTATCTGCCACCCCACAATCAACTCGCGCAAGCGAAACGCATCCGCCACCTTACCTCGGGTATTGTCGTCAAATACCTTCCCATTAATCAGTGAGCCCTTATATAGCACCGATACCACGCTACCGGCATTGGGCGATTTCCCCGTGCCACTCGACAACACTTTGTAAAGAATTCCGTTGCACAGTTCCTTCACCCCGGGTTGCTCTGCCATATCGCGTAGAAACTCTATATTTGCCTCCTTATATGCCTCTTTACTATTCTTTGCCATATTTTTTTCTGTTTATTCCACAAAATTACAAAATTTTCAACTCCTTCTCAAAATCGTTTAAACCCACTGCCCCAATCTCATTATTTTCTCTATATTTGCAATTGGTATATTAATCCATATTTCTACGATAAACCACATGAAAACTCTCGTTTCCACCCCTAACATTATCGAAGCGGAGCAAATTAAAGCCTACCTTCAAGATGCTGATATCGATGCTCAAATCCTCGAGGAGAACAACACATTTTTCTCTTCTACTCCCGATGCTGCAAATTATCGCATTATTGTCAGCGACGACGATGTTGACAATGCCAACATGGTGCTACAAGACTATCGCGAGCAAAATAAAAAAAATGAAACGTTGCCATGGTGTCCCGAATGTGGAAACATTGATGTGACGGAAACCATTATTCGCCACCGATACGGCTCTGTTTGGTTCTTAATCTTTGCTCCTATATTATTAGCTATAAGTCTATTCTTACCCTTCACTTGGGGAACCATTTGTGCGGCTTTCGCGTTTGGTTTTATCATCCAATTTTTCATCGGCTACAAAGTGCATCGATTTAAATGCAACAAGTGCAACCACATTTTCAAAAGATACTAAACACATTGCCTTAACCGCATCATATCTCAATCGCCGAATCTTTATACCTACTTAGATTTTTTCGGTTTCAAATCCGATATATAATTCTCACAATCACTACTTTAATATAAATTGTGGTTTAGATTGTTGTTTGATACATTATTATATATAAAAAATATTTTAGAATTTTGTTTAGTCAAAATATCTTACTTACAAAAATCTAAAAACCATGTTAAAAAACTACATTTCCCGACTCGTCACCGTAGCAAGTTGTATAGGCCTTGCGTTCTCGGTTTCGGCTCAAACCGCAATTAGCGTTAGCTCTGAGTCAAACAACGTTGCTCAGGACTTCAACACTATGTACGACACTTCCACATCAGCCGGCACTCTCACTCTTCCCGACGGCTGGTACATCGAGCGCCAACTCTCTGCACCTCGCACTGTCGGCTCATTTTCCAACGCTACATCCGAGCTGATGTATGAAGGGGGCACAAGTCTCGCCAGCAATGCAAAAAACGGAACTTGGAATTTCGGAGCAAGCGACAATCCTTCTGACCGCGCTATCGGCGGACTATCTACAACCGTTGCAAACGGCACTCGTTGCGTAAACCTCATTACGCTTCTCCACAACTCAGCCGACAAAAGCATCTCTAAATTCACCCTCGATTACGACATCGAAAAATATCGTAAAGGGGACAATGCTGCCGGTTTTGCTGTTCAGCTTTTCTACTCTACCGATGGAGAGAATTGGGTTAACGCAGGAGAAAATTTCTACACCTTGTTCTCTACCGACAACGAGACTCTCGGTGCGGAAATTGTACCTATCGAAACTACAACCATCTCCGACAAATCTTTCATGCAAAATGTCGAGCCTGATACCGACATCTACCTTGCTTGGAACATCTCGGTTGCTTCAGGTGCGTCTCCCAACAAAGCTATGGGACTTGCTATCGACAATATTAACATCGACGTCGAATATAAAAATGACGACTCCAACTACATATATGTTGAGGACGTAACCGGCTGGAATGCTCTGACTCTTTATGCCACCGGCGACAACGAGCTATTTGGCACTTTCCCGGGCTCAACCGCTTCCTCTTCTACTGTAGTCAACGGCGTTACCTATAAAGTATTTGAATATGCTGGCACAGGTAACTTCTCTCTTCAAATCACCAACAACGGCGCCGGCAAATCGCTCCCCGAATTTGCTTTCTCCGGTGGGCGCGACTATTATCTCTGCGCTACATCCGATGCTATCACTGAAATTGCAGATCCTCTATCCTATACCGGTTGGGTTGATCCTTCCCGTCCTCCTTTCGTTGCATCAGGCATATACCTACGAGGCGAAGTTAACAGCTGGGGAGCTTCTGCCGATTGGGAATTTTCTAATGAAGGGGACAATACCTATGTACTTTACGACAAAACCATTTCCGGTGCATTAAAAATTGCCGACGCTAATTGGTCGTCAGCCTGCAACTACGGCTCTAACGGTTCTACTTTGTTAATGGACACTCCATACACTCTCGTTTCCGGCACTGACTCAAACATATCTTGTGGCAGCAACACATATGCTTGCTCTCGTATCGTCCTCTCTATCGTAAACGGCACTGCAACTCTTCTTCTTGAAAGCAATGATGATGCTTCCGACCTTTCTGCTGTTTATATTATTGGTGACAACAACGAGTGGAACTATATGAGCACCTCAGGACAACTCTCCGTAACAGAAACTAAAAATGTGTTCAAAGGACGTGTCACTATGTCGGCAGGCACTTCCGGCAATTGCCAATGGCGTCTATATCAACGTCTCGGCATGAGCGGCGTTTGGGGTGCTCCCGGTAATGTCGACGCAACAGCTAATGCAACTTCAGGTTCTCTCGAAAAAGGTAGCACCGGAAAAATGTCGACTGCAGCCGGCACTTATGATGTCACTTTCAACATCGCTACCGGCGAATATTCAATGGAAGAAGTGGGTTCTTACCCAGTCGCTATGACACTACAACCTCAAAATGTGATTCTTGTGCCTTCTCTTCCCGAAAAAGTTAAAATCCTTTCTCTCAACAACTCTCTTATCCACTACAACGACCAAGCAGCAATGTTCAATGAGATTGCTGCTGCAATGGGAAAAGATGCCGTTTGGACCAAGCACACTATGCTCGGCAAACCACTTTCCACCCACTTCAACGAAGGTGACGGATTGGGTGAAGATGGAACACCAACCGCCAAAATGCTTATTCGCAATGAAGCATGGAGCCACATTATTCTACAAGAACAAAGTGCGTTACCTCGCACCAATATCGAAACTTTCCGCGCTAATGTCAAAGAATGGATTGACTATATTCGCGAATACTGTCCCAACCCCAATGCAATAATCATTCTCCCCATGAACTGGGCTTATAGCGGTGATTGGGAAAACTTCACCGATTTCAACAGCAAATTCAACGACAATTACCTTGACGTAGCTCGCGACTTAGGCATTGTTATTTGCCCCGTCGCAATGGCCTACCAAGCCATCTACGACGCTGAAGGCGCTGATGCCACTATGACCCTATATAGCGATGACCGACACCCGACTCCCAAAGCCACTTACCTTGCTGCTTGCATGGAGTACTCGCTCATATTCGGTGAAGATGCCAATACCATCTCTCACACTACTGCTAGTGTCACTGCCGATGAAGCTCTACAAATGCGCAACTACGCAAGTTCTACAATGTCGAATTTCACAAACATCGTTGACCACAACGCAGGCATAATTCGTTATTCCAACACTATCTACGACCAGTTCGGCATGCCTATCGAAAGCGATAATCCTGTCGTATTCACCCTCTCTGGTGGAGGTAGCCTTGATAGCAACAACGTTTTCACTTCCGATAAATCTCTCGGTCAATTCACTCTCACCGCAACAAACGACACGTTCACATCATTGGCTAATATTACCGTTACTGAAGCTAAAACTGAGGTTATCATATATCCCTCAATCAAGCTTAACGAGGACAACCTATCTGCTGAAGAAAACTTCAACTCTATAGGTAGCGACGCTACTGCTTCTCTTCCCGAAGCTTGGCGTATCGACCGCCAAACGAGTGCACCTCGCACTGTCGGCACATTCCCGTTAGCTCTTACCAACACTACATACTCCGGAGGTGTAAACTTGCCGAGCAACGCTAAAAACGGATTATGGAACTTCGGTGCCACCAATGATACCGACCGTGCCCTCGGTGGTATTTCTACAGGTGTTGATAACGGCACTCGCTGCGTCAATCTTTATGCCCACCTCTATAATGATGGTGCCACCAACATTGAGAATCTCGTAGTAAGCTACGACATTGAAAAATATCGTAAAGGTAGCAATGCTGCCGGATTTGCAGTTCAACTTTACTACTCTATCGACGGTCGAAATTTCTCTTCCGCAGGTGAAAACTTCTACACTTATTTCGCTCCTGATAGTGAAACTGCCGGTTACGATGTTGTCCCCGGTGAGACTATTACTGTTAGCGATATTCTCCCCACTGTTCTACAACCCGGTTGCGACCTATACCTCGCTTGGAATATTTCTGTTGCCTCAGGTAATGCTGCTAATGCAGCTATGGCAATTGCTATCGACAACTTCTCTATCACCGGAAGCCTTCCGGAAATACCCAATTCCGAGCATTACATCTATGTAATCGACAACACGGGTTACGAAGTCCTCGCTCTCTACGCTTGGGGCACTTCTGAACTATTTGGCGCCTGGCCCGGACAATACCCGGTAGGACAACAAGAAATCAATGGCACTACCTACAAGGTGTTCACTTTCAACATCTCAACCGAGGGTAGCTACAACCTGATTTTCAATAATGGCAACAACGGACAACAACTCCCCGACTACAATGTCACCGAACCCCGCGACTACTATTTCGTAATCGATTCAACCGGTGTCAAGGAGTTGGAATCAGGAGTTGACAACATTATTTCCGACAGCAATAACGACATCTCTATTATTGGGAATGAAATCATCGCCAACGGTGAGATTTACCTCTACAATATAAACGGACAACTAATTCTTAAAGGGTCCGATAAGTTGAACCTTGAAAACGTCATTAACGGTGTATACATCGCTAAGACTACTCATGCAACAAAGAAAATAATTCTTTAATCCTAATCTCAATTTTAAAAAGGTTGGCACAATATTTTTTCGTGCCAACCTTTTTTATATATTTCAATACATCGGAGTAAAAGGTGCAACAGGTTGAAGCATTGTAGTCTGATCTCCACACGCATTGAACATATCTGCCGTTACGATTTTCATCACTGACGCATCCTCACTTAAATCGCACTTCGACAGGTCAACGTAATATAGTCCATTAGCCCCCACCAAGTCGAAATAATAGCGCAAATCGCGCAAGTTGGACAACGTGCGCCACTGTGTTGACGACACATTCGGCTCTCCTTCTACCGTATACGTAAATGGCACACAGCAATCAAACAACACGGTTCGCGCTATCGTAGCTCCAAGGTCTGCATCTCCCGTTCGCTCCACGTGCGTCACAAAATAATTTGCACGTACACACCGGTCGGGACTCGACACCGTACCCGGCAATGCATTATGTCCACCTATCTTCTCCCAATAAGCCACTATCCCTTGCATTTGAGGCCACGTGGGGTCGTTGGTCATTGCATGCATATCTGTAGTACCTTCATAAATTTTGATATCGCCATGGTCAAATTCTATCACCGCACTATGTCCTGTAGCATCAGTAATGCCCCAATGCAATGCCGATACTGTGCCGGAATCAAACGTTGCCCCCGAAAGTGAAAAATCATGACGGTTCACCATCTCTATCACCTCCGCTGTTGTTGCATTCATATCTAGCAACCATGCCGGAAACATTGCCAACGACATTGGCGG
>JAFXHY010000159.1 GCA_017536215.1 Muribaculaceae bacterium
ACAAAATCTGCGCCCTTGACACGCGACGTCCAAAAATAATTATTCTTTGCTATAAGCAACGGCTCGTCGCGCGTTATGACATCTTCCTTTTCGAGTATAGATTTACGTATGGCGAGATTAAATTCCATTGCACGCTTATTGGAGCGCGTAATCAATATAGTATCGTCAACTCCATAGTTATTATAGGAATTGATTAGTTCATCTTGCAACTCTTCGCCACCGATGGATTTGACATCGGCAAACGGGCGTACACGCAATTGTGGCATCGGGAGCGGGTCCTGCGCCATCGCTCGCCGCAACATTGTGGCATTATAAAGAATTCCGGAACGTGCTTTTTGACGCACTGTCTGCGTAATTACTGCTCGTGTCACTTTAAGTCCGAGCTGACGCAATCTGTCGGGCGACATTGCCGGAGAGGTATCACACCCCACCGGGGGCAACTGGGCGCCATCGCCAAGAAGTATCATTCGACAATCATGCCCCGAACCGTAGACATAGTGGACCAAATCCTCAAGCAATGATTCATGTCCACTCTCCCCTATCATAGAGGCTTCATCGACAATGAAAATAGCATTTGTGTGGGGATTATCAGCCACTCCCGCCACAGCCGCAACATCACCAAGCCCCTTATAGATTTTACGATGTATGGTCATCGCCTTTTTATCGGCAAATCCGCTCAACACTTTCGCAGCCCGTCCGGTTGGCGCAAGCAAAACTGTGGGACGACGCACTGCTCGCAACGCTTTGACGAGAGCCGCCACCACCGACGTTTTTCCCGTACCGGCATATCCATTTAGCAGAAACACAGCATTATAGGGGGGCGCATCGCCACAAAAATGCGCGAGGGCGTCTATCAACGCCCTCTGCTGTCCCGTTGGGGGAAATCCCATCTCAACGGATATTTGTTCTGCTAATTGCACTACGTTCATTTGTTCATTTCACAATTCATAATACTTAATTTAAATAAGCCTTTATTGTCTCTACCCTCAGAGTTGGCAATTATGAATTATGCATTATGAATTATGAATTAGTTAATTATGTCAAATCCTGTATATTTGCGCAAACATTCAGGAACCACGATTCCCTCAGGAGTCTGATTGTTTTCCAAAATTGCTGCTACTATACGCGGCAACGCGAGTGCCGACCCATTGAGTGTGTGGCATAGCTGAGGCTTCTTATCCTCGCCACGGTAACGGCATTTTAGACGTGATGCTTGATATGTTTCAAAGTTAGAAACCGACGAAACTTCCAACCAGCGTTGTTGTGCTGCTGAGTACACTTCAAAGTCAAATGTAATCGCTGATGTGAAACTCATATCGCCACCACACAATCGAAGTATATGCCAAGGTAGTCCGAGGCGTTCGAGCAACGACTGCACGTGGTCTTTCATCTCTTCAAGTGCAGCGTAGGAATTTTTGGGCTTTTCGATACGCACGATTTCCACTTTGTCGAATTGATGCAAACGATTGAGACCGCGCACATCCTTTCCGTAGCTACCAGCTTCGCGACGCCAACATGCCGAATAAGCGCAATTCTTTATCGGAAGTTGATTATCATTGAGGATAACATCACGATATATGTTGGTCACGGGGACCTCGGCGGTTGGTATCAAGTAAAGATTGTCGAGGGGCGCATGATACATTTGACCTTCCTTGTCGGGGAGCTGACCTGTGCCGTAGCCCGATGCTTCATTGACAACGTAAGGGGGCTGCACTTCGAGGTAGCCGGCTTCGTTGGCTGAATCGAGGAAGAACTGAATGAGAGCGCGTTGGAGACGGGCTCCTTTGCCGATATAAAGCGGGAAACCGGCGCCGGCAATTTTAACGCCGAGGTCGAAGTCGATGATATTATACTTCTTCGCAAGCTCCCAGTGGGGAAGAGCATCGGCAGGAAGATTGGGCATCACACCTCCCTCTTTCTCTACCACATTGTCCTCAGCTGTTTTTCCTTCAGGCACAGCCTCGCAAGGGATATTGGGTATCGACAGACGCAAGTCGAGAATTTCTTTTTCTACGGCTTCGAGTTCTGCTGCATATTTCTTTTGCTCCTCTTTACCCTTTGCCACTTCGGCTTTGGCTACTTCGGCTGCTTCACGCTCTCCGGCTTTCATCAACTTGCCGATTTCAGCTGCCGATTTATTGAGCGACGCTGCTATAGTATCGGCTGAAAGTTGCAAAGCGCGACGGCGTTCATCGAGTGAGAGGATTGCTTCAATCTTTTCTTTACCATCAAATCCTTTGACCATCAAGCGGTCAATTATATATTGAGGATTCTCCTTTATTTGTTGAATTGTCAACATAGCGACTTAAAATTATTTTTCCATTGGGGCACCCTGACAGCACCCTTTATATACCTATTTTTCTTACGATAACAGTTCTTTCACTTTTGCTGAAATAGCACGTCCGTCGGCACGTCCGGCAAGAGCTTTACTTGCCACTCCCATCACCTTGCCCATCATTTTGGCATCGGTGGCACCAACCTCAGCTATAATTTTTTTCAACTCAGCAGTGAGTTCTTCTTCTGTGAGTTGCTTGGGAAGATACTCTTCTATCACCGCCATTTCTGCAAGCTCGTTTTCGGCAAACTCAGGGCGATTTTGCTCCGAATAGATAGCGGCACTTTCGCGACGTTGTTTAGCCATCTTCACCAATATCTTAGTTGCGGCATCATCGGGAAGCGTACCATCTCCTCCCTTGGCGGTCTTTGCTTCAAGAAATTCCTTTTTAATACCGCGAAGTGCTTCCAAGCGCACGCGATCTTTGGCAAGCATCGCCTTTTTGATATCCTCTGATATTTTGTCAAATAAATCCATAATCGGTCTATATAATCTGAATTATAACGACTACAAAGTTACGTATTTTTATTTATTAAATAGGTAATTTCGTGGTATTTTATAAAAAATTTACGCGTAGGAATTCACCTACACCTCCTCTGTGGCTTTCTCCGAGTTAGTTCCGACAGAATTCTCCGGCTCCACATGCTTATGGCGACGGCAGTCATTGCCTACTTTAATCACAAAGATTATCACCGAACAAACAAAGGTTACAGCATTACAGATTATCAACGGCGTATTCCCTAACAAAATTCCCTGTATGGTGAAAAACAAACTGCCAAACCCCATCAACAAAAATGTGGGCAACGCTATCCCATCTGTTTTGCGAGTGCGAATCGTGTAATATGCTTGTGGCAAATACCCCAATACCAAACAAATACTACCTGAGTAGCCAATAACATCTGCTAACATATTTCCATTTTTTAATTTTCTCAAAAATAGCACTTTTTCATTTAAAATAAAACACCTCGCGCTAAAATTTTGTTGTCGGGCCCAATCTTTTCGCGCGACTCAATTTGCAACAATATTTTCACAAAAATTCAACCTTTTATTATTTAGTATGTTGAATATATTTTATATCTTTGCATCAAGGATAAATAGTTTTAGCCAAAAGGTCGACATAGTTGGCCTATTTTGCCGATTTTCAGGCGTTTTGAATTTAAAATCAACTTAATATATTAACCAAAAATCATTTTTCTATGAAGAAATTTTTACTCTCTTTAGCCACAGTGCTTTGCGCAGGTGCTTTCGCTTCTGCCGACGAAGTGACAGTAGCTATCGCTGCTACCAACTTCACCCCAAATGCAAATAATGCAAAAATTGCAACCTACTCAGCTGAAGGCTTCACTTTCACCTTGAATCAAGCAAGCTCTTCAACAGCTAACCGCTTGTCGGACACAAATCACCTTCGCATCTACAAAGGAGCTGAATTTACAATCTCAGGTGACAATGGTCAAACTATCACCGGAATGACATTCACTGCTGATGGCTCAGGCTACAACAAATTCAACGATGTTTCATGGAGTGGTAATACAGGTACATGGACCGGTACTGCAGCAAATTCCGTTACTTTGACCAACGAAGGTCAAACTCGTATTAAACAAGTTGTTATCACCTACACCGCCGCCGGTGGCGTAGTTGTTCCCGTGCCCACTTTCTCTATCGAGCCGGGGACTTTTGCTGAAGCTCAAACTGTAGAATTGGCAGCCGAAGATGGTTGCACCATCTACTACACTCTCGATGGCCAAGATCCCACCGACGACACT
>JAFXHY010000025.1 GCA_017536215.1 Muribaculaceae bacterium
CACCAATATTGGCAACAAACCGGCAGATATCGTTTACACTAAAAACGCTCCCAATGCCGAAGTATACAACTTCAACTATCTCAAAGGAGCTGCCGACAAGTTGCCTACCAAACTTGCTCCCGGCGAATACTACATCTTCGTCAGCAAGTAATTTCAAGCAAAAACATAAAGTTTTCAGCGATT
This sequence comes from Muribaculaceae bacterium, assembly GCA_017536215.1. Lineage (GTDB taxonomy): Bacteria > Bacteroidota > Bacteroidia > Bacteroidales > Muribaculaceae > JAGBWK01. The sequence goes on from JAFXHY010000025.1 coordinate 184, forward strand.
TCCAGTTGCCATCCGGTAATTGGAAATCGCTTCGCTTTTCCGTCTTTGCCGACGCCGGTGCTATGTGTATTTTCCTGCCACGGGCTACGTCCGGATGTATCGATTCCCTCGGACAGGTAAAGCCCCCCACCTGCGTCCGAAGGACGTATCACAGTATATATCATCATTTGCCATGGGTTGCGTCCGCAAGGACGAGTCGCGTTAGCGAAAGTAATAACCGCGTGGTTGAGGGCCTTAGCCCGAAACCTCCGGACAGGAGAGCTCCACCCCACCAAAAAATCGTCCGCAAGGACGAGTTGCTTTAGCGAAATGAATAACCGGTGGTTGAGCGCAGCGAAACCTCCGGACAAGTGAACCTACATAGCACATGCGTCTGCAAAGACGGGAAAAACCCCTGGCCATCTATTTAAATTCTTGCCGACAGAGCGTTAATGCCGCTTCAATAGTATCATCCATATCGGCATATATGTACATCCCGAGCCGACCACCGAATATCACCGTATCATCCTCCGCCGCAAGCGCCCGATAACGCTCATACAACGCCATATTGCACGCATCGTTGATGGGATAATAAGGTTCTTTCCCCGGAGCATAATTATCCGGATATTCGCGAGTGATGACGGTGGAAGGTTGATTACCCGATTCAAAATGCTTATGCTCAATGATGCGAGTGTACGGCACATCATAATCGGTATAGTTTACCACTGCGTTCCCTTGGAAATCAGGGCAGTCGAGACGCATTGTCTCAAAGCGCAAACTCCGATACTCCAATCGCCCGTAACAATAGTCAAAATATTGGTCGATACACCCGGTGAAAAGTACCTTTTGAGCCAACGGACGCAACTCATTGCGGTGCGCCAGATAATCCGTGGCGAGATCCACCTCTACCCCCTCCAACAACGCTTCTATCAGCTTATTATAACCCCCGATGGGCACTCCCTGATACGCATCATCGTAATAATTATTATCGTAAGAGAAGCGCAACGGAATTCGCTTAATAATAAATGCCGGAAGGTCAACGGCTCTACGTCCCCACTGCTTCTCAGTGTAACCTTTAATCAATTTTTCATAAATATCGCGTCCACAAAGCGCCAAGGCTTGTTCTTCGAGGTTGGCAGGCTCTGTAATATGCGAAAATTCGCCACTTTGCTCCTCGATTTTAGCTCGTGCCTCCTCCGGTGTGCTTACTCCCCACAACGCACGGAATGTGTTCATATTAAACGGCAAATTATACAATTCACCTCTATAATTGGCAATGGGGGTATTTATAAATCCGTTAAACCGTACAAACTGATTGACATAATCCCACACAACCTTATTATCGGTGTGAAAAATATGCGCACCATACTTGTGGACATCTATCCCCTCGATTGCCTCGCAATAGATGTTGCCGCCTATGTGGTCACGACGCTCTACAACACGGCATTTTAGCCCACGCTTCTGTGCTTCATGGGCAAAAACTGCGCCGAAGAGTCCGGCTCCTACTATCAAGTAATCATATTGCGGCTTCATCTTGATATTATCTTGGGATAACAACCAAAGTTAACCAAAATCTATCAATTGACAGCCTGAGCGGCACAATCTATATCTTAATTATTGTTAATACAAATATAAAGTGGGCGCAACTTGCGTCACGCCCACTTTCATCGGATTTTATTTAGTAAAACTCCTTCCTAAAATTATTCTGCTTCTTCAGGATCTACGCCCCATTGCTGTTGAGCAAGGCGACGGTAGTTGTTGTAGCGCCAACGTGCATTAGCCTTAGCGGCTGCGAAGAGTTCTGCAGCTTCTTCAGGATATTGCTTGATTACTGAAGCGTAGCGCACTTCTCCCTTGAGGAAGTCCTCAAATTTATCCCATGCCGGCTCTTTAGAGTCGAGAGTGAAGGGGTTCTGTCCTTCTTCTTCGAGTGCGGGATTATAGCGCCACAAGTGCCAGTAGCCACATTCAACAGCCTTAACCTGCTCCATCTGTGAGTGACCCATTCCGGCACGTAGACCGTGGTTGATACAGGGAGAGTAAGCAATGATGATTGACGGGCCATCGTAAGCTTCTGCTTCGCGGATTGCCTTGAGTGTCTGTGCGTTGTCAGCACCCATAGCCACTTGTGCTACATATACGTAGCCATAAGTTGTAGCGATAAGACCAAGGTCTTTCTTGCGAATACGCTTACCCGATGCGGCAAATTTAGCGATTGCACCGAGAGGAGTTGCTTTTGATGACTGACCTCCGGTATTAGAATATACCTCAGTATCGAGTACGAGTACGTTTACATTCTTTCCTGATGCAAGCACGTGGTCAAGACCGCCGAAACCGATATCGTAAGCGGCACCGTCGCCGGCGATAATCCATTGTGAACGTTTCACGATAAAGCCTTTAAGCGCTACGATGTTCTTGCAGATATCGCAACCGCATGCCTCACAAAGAGGAACAAGCTTATCGGCAACTTCGCGTGTGATTACAGCGTCATTGCGATTTTCGAGCCATTGAGATGCAAGCGCTTTGATTTCATCTGAGCATTTGCTACATTCCAAAGCTGCCTTCATATTGTTTTCGAGGCGCTCCAACATCTTTTCGTTGGCGATTGACATACCCAAACCAAATTCTGCGAAATCCTCAAAGAGTGAGTTAGCCCATGCCGGACCATGACCTTGCTTATTGGTTGTGTAGGGTGTTGAAGGTACTGAACCTGAATAGATTGAAGAGCAACCTGTTGCGTTTGCTACCATTTCGTGGTCGCCATAAAGTTGTGATATAAGTTTCACGTAAGGCGTTTCACCACAACCTGAGCATGCACCTGAGAATTCAAAGAGCGGAGTAGCGAACTGGCTGTTCTTCACGTTGCTCTTAACGTCAACGAGATGCTGTTTTGAAGTAACGTGCTTAACGCAGTAATCCCATTCGGGTTGCATTTCGAGTTGAGTTTCGAGCGGCTTCATTACGAGCGCTTTTTCACCCTTCTTACCCGGACATACGTCAACACAGTTGCCACAACCAAGACAGTCGAGAACGTCAACTGCTTGAACGAACTTCATGCCTGTGAATGTCTTACCGATAGCGGGGAGTGCAGCCTTTATTGATGCGCCTGCCATTTCTGCTTCGTCGAGTACGAACGGACGGATTGCAGCGTGAGGACATACATAAGCACACTTGTTACATTGGATACAGTTGTCGGCAATCCATTCCGGAACAAATGCTGCAACACCACGTTTTTCGTAGGCTGCTGTGCCTTGTTGCCATGTACCGTCTTCAATACCCACGAAATCGCTCACCTTGAGAAGGTCGCCATCTTGTGCGTTGATAGGACGTACTACATTGTTGATAAATGCGGGATCATCGTTGGCGGCGGCTACTTCTATTTCAAGATTTGACCATGCTGCATCAACTGCGAGCTGCTTGTATTCGCCACCGCGGTCAACTGCTGCGTAGTTCTTGTCTACTACATCCTGACCCTTCTTGCCGTATGATTTCACGATGAATTTCTTCATCTGCTCGATAGCGAGGTCTACGGGGATTACTTCTGTGATGCGGAAGAATGCGCTTTGGAGAATAGTGTTGGTACGGTTACCAAGACCGATTTCCTGTGCAATCTTTGTTGCATTGATATAGTAAACTGAGATGTTGTGGTCAGCGAAATATTTCTTAACCTTGTTGGGGAGGTTCTTTGCAAGTTCCTCACCTTCCCAGATTGTGTTGAGAAGGAATGTGCCGTTGTCGCGAAGACCGCGAGTCACGTCATACATATTCAAATAAGCCTGTACGTGACATGCAACAAAGTTGGGGGTATTCACCAAATATGTTGAGCGGATAGGATCGTCGCCGAAACGGAGGTGTGAGCAAGTGAAACCGCCTGACTTCTTAGAGTCATAAGCGAAATATGCTTGACAATATTTGTCGGTGTTATCACCGATGATTTTCACAGAGTTCTTATTTGCACCTACTGTACCATCAGCTCCGAGTCCATAGAATTTAGCTTCATATGTGCTCTTGCCACCCAATGCCATTTCTTCTACCGGAGGAAGTGATGTGAAGGTAACATCATCAACGATACCTACAGTGAAGTGGTCTTTCGGAGTGGGGAGTGCAAGATTATCGTATACTGAGATAATCATTGCGGGAGTGGTGTCCTTCGATGCCAAACCGTAGCGTCCACCCACGATAAGGGGAGCATCGGCACTGCCGTAGAAGCATTCTTTAACATCGAGATATAGAGGTTCGCCGTTTGCACCGGGTTCTTTTGTACGGTCGAGAACTGCAATTCGTTTTGCCGATGCAGGAACTGCTGCAAGGAAATGCTTAGCTGAGAACGGACGATAGAGGTGTACTGAAACCAAACCAACTTTTTCGCCGTTTGCCACCAAATGATCAACTGCTTCTTGAGCTGCTTGAGTCACAGATCCCATTGCGATAATCACACGTTCAGCGTCGGGAGCTCCATAATAGTTGAACAAGCCATATTTGCGTCCGCAAATTGCCGATACCTTGTTCATGTAGTCTTCTACGATTTCCGCAACTGCTTCATATTGCTTGTTGCATGATTCGCGATGCTGGAAGAATACGTCGCCGTTTTCTGCCATACCACGTGCTACGGGAGCATCGGGAGTCAAGGCACGATTGCGGAAGTCGGCAAGCGCTTCACGGTCCAAGAGGGGTTCAAGGTCCTCTTGTTCCATAACTTCGATTTTCTGGATTTCGTGTGATGTACGGAAGCCATCGAAGAAGTTAACGAAGGGGATGCGGCTCTTGATTGTTGCCAAGTGGGCAACACCCGAGAGGTCCATTACTTCTTGTACTGAACCTTCTGCAAGCATTGCAAAACCTGTTTGACGAACTGACATTACGTCCTGGTGATCGCCAAATATAGAAAGTGCATGAGATGCGAGTGTACGTGCCGATACGTGGAATACGCAAGGAAGTTGTTCGCCGGCAATCTTATACATGTTCGGAATCATCAAAAGCAAGCCCTGTGATGCAGTATAAGTTGTAGTCAACGCGCCTGCTTGTAGTGAACCATGTACTGCGCCTGCAGCACCTCCTTCTGATTGCATTTCCTGTACGAGTACAGTCTCACCAAAGATATTCTTGCGACCGGCTGCAGCCCATTCGTCAACATATTCAGCCATTGTTGATGATGGGGTAATAGGATAGATAGCGGCTACCTCGCTAAACATATACGAGATATGCGCTGCTGCCTGATTACCGTCGCAAGTCAAGAATTTCTTTTCTTTGCTCATAATTTGTAATCTATTTTAGAAATTTGTGTTTTGTCTTTTCTTGTTTTTGATATGCACCTTATAGGAAGCCTATCAGCACCATTGTAGCGGTGATGGTCGACAGGTATCCCTCCCTTTACCATTACCGTTATATATAAAGCTATTACAATTGTGCCTTTGTAGGCTTTTTGCGCGTTGCCATATGGCTACACACAGGTGCAAAAGTAACTATTTTATCGCTGATATCCAAAAACTCAGCCATTTTTTTATGCTTTGCAACATATTCCTATGCCGTAGGCGAACTTCTGAGATTACACCCTTTTTGCTCATTTTGTCATCAATAAATATTGACCATCATCCGGCACCCATAATTCTAATTGCCAACATATTTCTATTTATACAAAAAAAGCAAAGCTGCGCAACAACGC
>JAFXHY010000160.1 GCA_017536215.1 Muribaculaceae bacterium
ATATAATATATTTATTTTATAAACTTATTATGTTTTTAAATTATTTTTATACAACACAGAACTTTGTATCATTCTTAGACGAACAATTTGGATTGTAACACTTAAATATCTATTATGACTAATCACATTTACCATTTGCAATTTCGTGAGCCACCTATTGAGGGTGAGCCTCGTTGCGACTTCTTCTTCTCCTCAATCGCTGCAATCTTTGAGGTGTTCACCCCGGAGCAGACAGGCGTAAGCCTAAGAAGCTTGTGGGAGTCGAAGATTGATTTTGACCGCCCATTCTACGGCAAATTATGCTTCGTGCGCAAAGAACGTTTGCACAACAAACCTCACAAGCAAAATAATTGACAACTAACTACCGGGGTGGATTTACCCCACCCCGTTGTTCTTAATTTGATAAATTTATTTATATTTGCAAAAACAATGGAACGAATAAAGCTGACAAAAGAAGAAAAGCAAGTGTTGCGTTTGACTAAACATTATGAGCAATGTCCTTCAACCTACCCAAAAAAAATGTTTCAAGCCTGCATTTATACACTTGAGAGCAAAGGTTTGGTTCGTGGGTGTTGGTCGTCCGAGTACGAGATTGTCGGAGCGCAATTGACAAACTTTGGCAAGCTATATATGGCAGTTAACCCACGACTGCGCAACCCGATAGATTTGGAGCGCATCACCTTAGCGATTGCATCAGTTTCATTAGCGCTTGCGATTGTCGCAATACTAATTGTAGGATTTAAACACCTTTTTAATTAACCTCAAATCGTTTTCAAATGAATATGAGTAAAGAACAATCAAAAGAACTCGATATGGCAATCACATTTGCGCAACAATCTATTTACGATGGGGCTGATTTCCTCGGAGAATGGCGCGGGTGGAACGTTTACGAACCTACGTTTGCTGATGACGAACCTCGTTTTATCGGTTTCCCTCAATATATATTATGCAAATCGGGGAAATGTAGGTGGACGGCAAATGATACAGAGTCACGCGCAATTATGAACATATTTTATGAAGATGATTAAATTTAAATCGAAAAATTTGCATAAGTAAAAATTCTATATTTAATTTGCAAAGGGCTTTCGGCAAGAGAGTGTATTTGAGCACTGGTCGGGAGCCTTATTTTTTGCGTAAATGATAAAATTGTTCAAACCCGGCGTAATGATGCTCGGTTTTTAGCAACCACATTTCTCCTGAATATTCAAATTCATATTCAACATATTCAACAACTCCACGTTTGCGTTTTTTGTAGATATTCTTTTGAACTCGTTCGGTTGACATGTCTTTCCCTTCTCCCAAAGGACTTATGCGTGGATTTTGTAATTTATCCGGATGTTCCCAAATAAATTTTACTGCATCAATTTCATCAGCAGAAACACAATGATTGATTATTCGTTCAAGAGGTTTCTTGCCCAAATACAAACTTGACGTCAACAAATTAGTATGATGTTGTTGTTCTTTTGAAATTTGGAAATTCCCCGATTGTAATGCTTTTTTGCGCAATTCAATCGTTTCTGACGTTACACGTCCGGTTACCCCACCGACTGAAGCTTCCGCCGATTTCGCAACTACAGTTCGTTTTGTCAATACATTTTTAGCAACATCCGGATTGACTCGAAGATCATCAACGCGTAGGTAGCGAAGCCCCCCTTTAAAATCTATACCGTCGATATACTTTATAAAATCATCAATAACTCTTCCGTTTTGTGGGTCATAATAACGTAGTTTGCCGTTTTTTCGCTCCACTGTTATGATATGCCCGGAGTTTTTATCCTTCCAATTCCATTTGATATGATAGCGTCCATCTTCGGGTATTGCACTTTCAAATTGCTTTACTAATTGCTTGCGGTTCGCTGCCGTTTTTTCAATTTTTGTGTATTCATATCCTGTCGGAGTTGTTTTCTTGACAACCTTAATACCAACAATTGTTGATGTGGGTATTTTACCTTCGGGAGTGAGCCAAACGCTTTCGGTGTGATACGACAATTTCTCAAGCGCCGATCCTTTTGTGTTTGGGAGTGTTTGAATATTAAAACCACGCCGCCTCATTTCATACGCCACAACGCAAGATTGACAATTAACCCTATATGCAGATGACTTATAATAATGCGGATTTCCTCGCAACATGTTAGCCGGCATAAATGACATAGCAAATCCTCGTCGCCCAAGCGAATTTCAAGTGCGGTATTATTTTTCGCAAATACCTCGTCTTTCATGTAGGCTTCGATATCAAAATCGTAATCAACTAATATCTGTTTATTATCTTTAATGAAATACGGTAGCGACCGCGCCCTCATTATTCGATTTGCATTGTCTTGCAACCAATCTTTGAACTCTTGTGGAACATCATAAACGGTGTTTTCGCTTTGAGCGCTGACCGGTTCACCTGCGAGGATGCGAGCTTCATCAGCCCTCATTTCGTCGAGCGTTTTGAGGATTGTTTCCGTGTGGCAACGACACAACGGGTGCCAACCCGTGAACTTGAAATCCTTTGGGTAGCACCCTCGCCCTTTTGTCGCTTTACTGCCCATCGGTGCGCTCAATCGGTCGCAAATATCATAGAAAGGTTCGCCATTGAGCGTGTGATTGTTGCTCAACACCACGCGAATACCTACGACAAAGTCTAATTGTTGCCAACGCTCATAGTCAGCCGTTCGATACGCAATATTGCTTTCCGTTGCAGCGAGGCGCCGAGCGTTTTTGTATGCACTGCGATACACACCACGTCCGGGGTGAAATGCTTTTGGGCTGGGAGCAGTAATATCAGTTTAAAGCATCATTTAAATATAGTAAACTTGTTTACAAGTTAAATTTTCATTAATAGAGGAATAAAAATACAAAAATGACTTAAGAAATGAATAAATTTATTCCGAACTAAAAAAATTATATATCTTTGTAGGGTCGCAGGATTGCGACCCTACATTTTTAGATATTTTCATCACATTAAGCTATTTATGAACAAATTTTGCATTTCCTTGAGATTAGCAATTGGAGTAATTGTAATGCTAATGTCTGCGACAGCAATTGAAGCGCAACGACATCCTACTTCGTCAAAAAGCAACACACTCGAGTTTATCGTCGGAGCACAAGATGCTCTAACCGATAGCGTTGACAATCCATATGATATCCTTATGGATAATACTCCCGTCGACCCGGATTTTTCTACACCTCACTTTGCCATCGTAGACAAGGATAGGCGTTATTATTTCAGTGTAGGAGCAACCGTAAAAGCCGTATCATCCTACGACTTTGGTAATCCTTATCACAATGAAACAGATTTTAAAGTTAGTGATTTTTCAACGGCAGCACCCGGAGATGGCGCATTATGGCAGATGTCAATGAAATCGAGTACTGTAAGTTTTAACTTTGTAGCATTACCTAATAGCCAGAAGTATCGCATCGGAGCCTTCGTTGCATTGGGATTTGGAGGCGGTGTAGGTAACGATTACCGTATCACATGCGACCACGCATACTTGAAGTTCAACAACTTGACAGTGGGTTACACATCGAGTGTTTATGATGACAATGCAGCCGATGCATATCTTGTGGATGGGAATGGTCCGGGCGCGTCGGGTGCACATTCAAATATGATAATCGGCTACCAGCGCTATGTATCATCACATGTAAGATTGGGTGTGGGATTAGAATTGCCCGACATCAGTTACTGCGGATATAAGCCTATAGGAGTTGAGGACGTTGCTGAATGTGAAGTAAATCAACGAGTGCCGGATATTCCGATGTATGTTCAGTATTCATGGGGCAACGACGGACACGTAAGATTATCCGGAGTGCTACGCACAATGACTTACCGCGATATAGTAGCGAACAAGAATCGCACAGAACTTGGCTACGGATTAAAGTTGACGTCGAATATCAAATGCGGTAACTTTATCGGTTATTTTATGACACAAGCCGGACAAGGTATAGCGAGCTATATGAAGAATAATGATGAGTTTCATCTTGACTTGGTTCCATCGACTACTAATCCGGGACAATTGGAACGCTCGACATCATGGGGCGGGCTATGGGCAATACAATATAATTATACGCCCAAAT
>JAFXHY010000161.1 GCA_017536215.1 Muribaculaceae bacterium
CGCGCGTCAACGCCAACAATCTATATAAGGATCGTTTACGCACATGGGAAGTCGAAGCTCGTATTAATTTGAACAAAAACAAATAATTTCCGAGAATATATACGGATATGCTGACTCAAGCTGAAGTTATTACCTTTTTCAATCACCAATTAGAAGTGTGGGAGGAGGTCAATCAACGTTTTTCCGACCTCAATAACGTATTGTCCAAGCAATTGGACATCAACGGTTTTGAAGTGACTATCAGTCACAATCCCATGCGCATACGCTCATCGGCAGCAAAAGTCGACAAAGCCTCGATTGCCGCCCGCCAATGCTTCCTATGCGATGCCAATCGCCCTGCGCAACAGTTGCATATAAATTGGAAAAATTACCGCATACTCGTCAACCCGTTCCCGATTTTGCCTCGCCATTTCACGATTATCGCCCATGAGCATAGACCGCAATCTATCGCCACAGCAATCGACGACATGAAGGAGTTGGCTTTAATTCTCCCTGACTTTGCAATATTTTACAACGGACCGGCTTGCGGTGCATCGGCGCCCGACCATTTTCATTTTCAAGCCGTTGAGAAATCTGCGTTGCCTATGATGACCGGGCAACCTATACCTTTCGGTGTTATTACTCTAAATGGGGAAAATGTCACGCAACAATCAGTCAACAATATTCTATCTCGACTACCCAAAAATGATGATGAATATGAGCCGAAAGTCAATATATTCTGCACATCGGAAACCAACGTCCCGCAATTGACTATCATTCCTCGCCGCAAACATCGTCCCGACTTTTATGGCGAAGACGGAATGTTGATAAGTCCGGCATCAATCGACCTTGCCGGAGTAATCGTAGCACCTCGACGTGTTGATTACGAGAATATTGACCTCAACGTAATCAAATCTATATATTCACAACTCTGTTTTAGCCAATCTGAAATCAACAATCTTCTAAATGACAACCCTTCGATATAATTCTCGCCCTATCCTCGCCGTAGGATTGATGTCGGCACCCGAAGTTGATATAAACTTCATTTCAGGATTTAACGAAATAGGAGCAAAACATATCTCTATCGCCGACGTAAAAACTCCGGTATTATTCACTCCTATAACTGCCGACTCCGTTTTTGAAGTTGGAGGAGTGACTTTTGGGGTGGGGTTTCACTGGCAACAACGCCAATCGCAACGTTTCACAGGCGCATTGGAATTGAAGCCCGATGGCGACAACTTAATAGTAGTCAACCATGTAGATGTAGAGGACTATCTGCGTAGCGTTATATCCTCCGAGATGAATGCCGAATCGCCGTTGGAATTTCTAAAAGCACACGCCGTGATTTCACGAAGTTGGGTACTGCGACAGATTGAGCATCGAACTATAGCCGCTAAATCCCCGACCAACGAGAGTGATGATGAAATTATACGTTGGTACGACCGTGAAGACCACACTTTATTCGACGTGTGCGCCGACGACCATTGCCAACGGTATCAAGGGGTTACTCGAGTGACTACTGATATTGCGCGAGAGGCTGTGAATGCCACAAAAGGGCTCGTACTGATGCACGATGGCAACATTTGTGATGCCCGTTTCTCAAAGTGTTGCGGGGGCGCAACTGAAGAATTTGCAACCTGCTGGGATGACGAACTACACCCCTATTTGAAATCGTTTAGCGACCACCTGCCACTTCGTAAATTACCTGACCTCTCTACCGAAGAAGGTGCATCACAATGGATTTTATCTCGACCCGATGCTTTTTGCAACACTTCCGACCCTGAAATTCTCGGAAAAGTGCTTAACAATTTCGACCAAACTACAACCGATTTTTATCGTTGGAAAGTAAAAGCGACATCTACCGAACTTGCCGAGTTAATACACTCAAAATCAGGGCTCGACTTCGGTGAAATCATCGACCTCGTACCCATCCAACGCGGCCCGTCGGGTCGATTGCTACGTCTGAAAATCGTAGGCACAAAACTCACAAAAATTATAGGAAAAGAGCTTGAAATACGCCGGTTATTATCGCCGTCGCATCTCTATTCTTCAGCTTTTATTGTAGAAAAATCGGAAGAAATAGCCGATGTAAACAAAAAAATCACTACCTTTGAATTTTCCGGCGCCGGTTGGGGACATGGCGTGGGACTTTGCCAAATTGGAGCTGCCGCTATGAGTGTTGCAGGATACAACTTCAAGCAAATCCTCGCCCACTACTACCCCGATACGACCATAACCAAGGCTTATGAATAAAATTCCTCAGAAAAAAATAGTCAACATTCCGGAATCACAACCAAATGATGCTGCGGTAGAAAGCTCGAGAAAATTGCATCCGTGGTATTGGATTCCGACTCTATATTTCATATCGGGGCTACCTAATGTCACTGTCATGACTGTTTCGGTAATCCTCTATAAAGCAATGGGGATTTCCAATACTGAGATTGCGTTCTACACCGCATGGCTATATCTGCCTTGGGTTATAAAGCCGTTATGGAGCCCATTTGTTGATATCTTAAAGACGAAACGTTGGTGGATAATTTCCATGCAGTGGTGCATAGGTTTAGCTCTGGCAGGAGTGGCATTCCTACTCCCCACCTCATTTTTCTTCTCCGCCACCCTTGCAATGTTTTGGCTGATGGCGTTTGCTTCAGCCACCCACGATATTGCCGCCGACGGATTTTATATGTTGGGGTTGTCGGAATTCCAGCAATCCTACTTCGTAGGTATTCGTTCTACTTGCTATCGTCTATCAACTCTCTTTGCGCAAGGTGCATTAGTAGCTCTTGCCGGTTGGCTTGAATTGACTACCGGCAACATTCCTATTGCATGGATGATTACTATTGGACTAATGTCGGCCATATTCTGTTTGGGCGCGATATATCACCAATTTATCTTGCCTAAACCGGCAAAGGATAGTGGCAAACCCGACCGCTCGGCTTCCGATATTTTAAAAGAATTTGCCAACACTTTTGCCACATTCTTCAAAAAACCCGGCATCATGACAGCATTAGCTTTCATGCTTTTATATCGACTACCGGAAGCTCAATTAGTAAAAATGATTAATCCCTTCCTTCTCGACCCGGTTAGCGAAGGTGGATTGGGACTAACAACTTTGGAAGTAGGACTCACCTATGGCACTGTTGGTATTATCGGGCTTATCATTGGCGGTATTGCCGGAGGATTTTTGGCGGCAATGGGTGGCTTGAGAAAGTGGATACGTCCAATGGCTTGGTCGATGTCGTTGACTTGCCTGACTTTCGTTCTGTTAAGCCAACTTGAGGCGCCTTCATATCTCTTGATAAATTGTTGCGTATTTATAGAGCAATTTGGCTACGGATTCGGATTTACCGCTTATATGCTTTTCCTAATCTACTTCTCGGAAGGGAAATATGCCACATCTCACTATGCTATTTGCACCGGATTTATGGCTCTCGGGCTTATGCTTCCCGGAATGATAGCAGGGTGGTTACAGGAAACTCTCGGATACCAAAATTTCTTCATTTGGACCATAATTTGCTGTGTCGCAACGATAGTTGTTGCTTACATGGTTAAAATCGATGCTTCTTTTGGTGTCAAACGTAAATAACTCATCTAAAATGAAACGATTTATATCTCTGTCACTCATCTTTTTGACTTCGGTCGCAATATTTGCCCAAGTAAAACCGGGCATTGAAGTGTTGCGCGATAATGCTTTCGATGTGTTGCAGGGAAAACGCATTGGATTGATTACGAACCCCACCGGTGTTGACTCCAAACTTAATGCCACCCCCGACATTCTTGCCACTGCCGATGGTGTTCAACTTGTGGCTATGTTTGCTCCCGAACATGGTATTCGCGGAGACGTTGCTGCCGGAGCTCGTGTCGCAACTACAACCGATGCCGCTACAGGCGTAAAGGTATATTCAATTTACGGCAAGACAAAAAAACCGACACAACAGATGCTTGCCGGCATTGATGCTCTTGTCTACGATATTCAAGACAATGGTTGCCGTTCCTACACTTTCATCTCCACAATGGGAAAAGCAATGGAAGCTGCGGCTCAATCTAACATTGAATTCATTGTCCTCGACCGGCCCAACCCTCTCGGTGGATTGCGCGTCGAAGGTCCGATCACCGATGCCGACTGCATTTCCTTCGTCAGCCAATATCCCATTCCTTATCTTTACGGTTTAACCCCCGGCGAACTTGCTCAATATCTAAAAGGTGAAGGTCTAATAGCCGGTGCTGAGAATTTAAAACTGACTGTTGTACCCATGGAAGGATGGACTCGCAACATGATATTCAACGAAACCGGACTCCCATGGATTCTTCCCTCTCCTCATATCCCCTCCGACGACACCTGCCTATACTATCCCGCTACCGGCATCATTGGTGAACTTGCCTGGATATCTATCGGCGTAGGATACACTATGCCGTTCAAAACTTTTGCTGCGCCGTGGATTGATGCCGGCAAATTATCTCAGCGTTTGAACAATCTCAACCTCCCGGGCATTTCATTTCGACCAATTCATTATACCCCTTATTATGGTATATTTAAAGGAACTCCGGTGAAAGGTGTAGAAGTCTTTGTCAATGAACCCGATGCTGCTCAATTGACTTTAGTGCAATTCTATGTCATGCAAGAATTGCACGACATGTATGCATCACAATCCCCATTAACTCCTACCACTGCAAACAAAAACAATCTTAAAATGTTTGATAATGTAGTAGGGACAAAACAAATTCGACAGATTCTAATCAACAACAATTATAAAGTCAGTCCAATTCTATCGATTTGGAATAAAGACTATCAACAATTCAGCGAAAAGAAACAGCACTATCACTTATATTGAACCCAGCTTTGTGATAGTCAACAAAATAGGAAACAATAAAAAAGATTGAATATGATACTTATCGCAGATGGCGGAAGCAGTAACATCAAATGGTGCTTAATTGAAAAGACCGAAAAGATAATTGAGTTTAACACTACCGGAATGAACCCGGTATTGCTCACATACGAAGAAATGTCGCAACGTATCGCAGAAGAAGTTGCGTCCGAGCTGAATCCCTATTTAGCCCAAATTCAACACATATATTATTATGGTGCCGGATGCCGTGGCGGCGAATACAATCGAGCAGTTGAGAAAGCTATTAAAAACTCTTTCCCTTCCTCTACAATATCCGTTGAGAGCGATATGACCGGCGCTGCGAAAGCTCTTTGCGGCAATCAACCCGGTATTGCTTGTATTCTCGGCACAGGGTCTAATTCTTGCCTCTACGACGGCGAAAAAATCATCGATGCAATTGCTCCGCTTGGCTACATCCTCGGCGACGAAGGTAGTGGCGCAGTGCTTGGTCGACAACTTATTTCCGACGTATTTAAAAAACAACTCCCGGTTGAATTGTGTCTGAAATTCCGCGAACAATACGACCTCAACATGGAGACCGTTATTAACCGCGTGTATGGTAGTCCCGAAGCCAACAGATTCCTCGCTTCACTAACTCCGTTCCTCGCCAAATATATCGAAGAGCCTTCTATCCACCGCTTAGTGCTCAACTCTTTCAAATCGTTCTTCGTGAGAAATGTCGCGCACTACATGGCATATAAAACTCTTCCTGTCAACTTTGTCGGCTCTATCGCATACCACTTCCGCGATGTCCTACAAGAAGCCGCTGCTGCAATCGATTGCAACATCGGTAAAATTATCATCTCTCCAATGGATGGGCTGATAAGCTACCACTCGCGGTCTTAAACTACTCCTATTATAAACGCTCCAAGTTCTCAAATCCAATTATTTATCACATATTATGGCTACACCATCTATAGAGCTAATTCTCGTAAACATATCAGGTAACGACCGTCCGGGCGTAACGGCTTCGCTTTCCAATATTCTATCCCGATATAATGCTCAAATTCTCGATATCGGTCAAGCGGATATTCATCACACACTCTCGTTGGGTATTCTTTTTAAAACCACTTCCGACGTTTCTGGCGACATCCTTAAAGACCTCCTATTCAAAGCATCGGAACTCAACGTCAACATTCGCTTCAAACCTATTCCTACTGAGGAATACGAGCATTGGGTAGGCCTTCAAGGGAAAAATCGTTGGATTATAACCATACTCGGACGCAAATTGACTGCGCGACATATTGCTTTGGTGTCTGACGAAATCGCCAAACAAGGTTTAAATATTGATGGCATACAACGTTTGACCGGACGAATGCCTCTAAACGATCATGACGAACCTCAGTCCAAAGCCTGTGTCGAATTTTCAGTACGTGGTACTCCGACCAACTACCGAGAAATGCAAAATCGATTTATGCAAGTGTCATCGGAAGAAGATTTTGACATCTCTCTTCAAGAAGACACCCTCTATCGCCGTTGCCGACGTCTTATATGCTTCGATATGGACTCTACTTTGATTGAGACTGAAGTTATCGACGAACTCGCCGACCGAGCCGGTGTAGGAAAACAAGTTCGCGAAATTACAGAAAGTGCTATGCGTGGTGAAATTGACTTCTGCGAAAGTTTCCGACAGCGTGTTGCACTTCTAAAAGGGTTGGACGAGAGCGTAATGAAAGATATTGCTGAAAATTTGCCCGTAACAGAGGGGGTCGGCCGTTTGATGGAAGTTCTTAAACGTGCCGGTTTTAAGACTGCGATTCTTTCCGGTGGATTTACTTATTTTGGCAACTATCTAAAACAGAAATTCGGGTTTGACTACGTTTATGCCAACGAGCTTGAAATCGTTGACGGCAAACTTACCGGACGGTATTTAGGCGAAATTGTCGACGGAAAACGTAAAGCCGAACTTCTGCGACTCATTGCTCAAGTTGAGAATGTCAACATCGCTCAGACTATCGCTGTTGGCGACGGCGCTAACGACCTCCCGATGCTCGCCACTGCCGGTCTCGGAATAGCATTCCACGCCAAACCAAAAGTTAAAGCCACTGCCGAGCAATCTATCTCGACTATCGGGCTCGATGGTATTCTCTATTTTATCGGATTTAAAGACTCGTTCATCACTCCAACGAAATAACATCTAATTCGGGAGTGTTTCACAACTCTTAATATATCAATCTGAGTGCTACTTTTATAAGCCACTCAACTCTTAAATTGATCATCGCGACTAACATTATGATAAATAAAACAACCGATACTCGACAGGTAAAAATACTGACCTACATTGCATTAGCTTTTGTTATCGTTGGAGTCTTATTTTGTTGGTTCCCAATCCTCGGAATTGCACATGCCATTGCCGGGACAATTTTAGCCACCTTAGCCTATCGATTGTCGGCCCAACGGATTCATGTGTATACTATTTTGGTCGGCATCATAGCCTCTATCGCTTCTGCCATTTTGACCATCATCGAACTCAACGATATCGAATTGGTCAACTCCTACAACGCAACCCCCTGGCTTTAGCTCTTCACCTATTTCATTTATTTAGAGAATTGTTTTCTCCAAAATCCATGAAAACTACATTAAATGTCTGATTTTAAAGTTAATATTCTCGGCTGCGGCTCTGCTACTCCTTCGCTTCGCCACATGCCCTCTTGCCAAGTTATCGACTATCGCGACAAATTGATGATGATCGACTGCGGGGAAGGGGCGCAACTCGCTATGCGACGCATGAAGCTAAAATATTCGCGCCTCAACCACATATTTATTTCCCACCTCCACGGCGACCATTGTCTCGGACTTCCCGGACTCCTTTCTACTATGGCGCTACACGACATTGAAGGGACCATAACTATTCACACTTTCGCCGATGGCGCAGAAATTATTCAGCAAATTGTCGACTTCTTCTGCCGTGAACGCCCTTATGAACTCAAATTCAATATAATAAAACCGGAAAACGCCATTATCTACGAGGACAAATCACTCATCGTTGAGACATTCCCTCTTTATCATCGCGTGCCTTGCGTCGGGTTCATCTTCCGCGAAAAGCCCAAATTGCGCCACCTCAACCGAGAAATGGTTGATTTCTACAATGTCCCTATCGCCATGCGTCAGGCTATAAAAGCGGGAGAAGACTTTGTCACACCCGACGGCGAGATTATACCAAATCATCGCTTGACCACTCCTGCTCAACCTTCGTTCAGCTACGCTTACTGCTCCGACACAATCTATAATCCGCTTGTGGCTGAAGCTGTAAAAGGTTGCGATGTAATCTACCACGAAGCCACATACGACGATTCCAAAATAGAAAAAGCGGCACAACGCGGACACTCTACCGCCGGACAAGCTGCACAAATCGCCGTCGACGCTGAAGCTAAAAAATTAATCATAGGGCATTATTCTAAAAGCTACCTCGATGAATCTATACTCCTCGACGATGCTTGCCGTATTTTCCCTAACACTATCGCCGCAAATGAAGGCATGACAATAGATATTTCGTAAACTAATCCCAACTATGCAAGAAGAAATTGACGCTCGATTTATGCGAATGGCTTTAGAGGAAGCTCGTGCAGCCCTTAATGCCGACGAAATACCTATCGGCGCCGTTATCGTTGCCAACGGTCAGGTGATAGGCCGTGGTCACAACATGACAGAAACCCTCAACGACGTGACTGCCCACGCCGAAATGCTCGCAATAACCGCCGCCACTCAAACTATTGGTGGCAAATACCTTACAGGAGCCACATTATACGTGACCGTCGAACCATGCTTGATGTGTGCCGGAGCTATTGCTTGGAGCCAAATAAGCCGCATCGTCTACGGAGCTGACGACGACAAGCGCGGATATTCCACCTTTATTTATCCACGACCCGCAATCGACGGACGTAAAGCAATTTCTCCAATCGCCCCTTTCCACCCCAAAGCAACTCTGACAAAAGGAATACTCGCCGAAGAATGTTCTGCCCTCATGCGCGACTTTTTTCGTACTAAAAGATAACCGGACGCCCAACTGACACTATCAAATCCAATCTACACCATGGTGCTATACTTTAAATGAGATTAGCACATAAAAGTTTGCGCGGCAAAAAAAAATTACTACCTTTGCCAACGCAATGCCCGGGTGGCGGAATGGTAGACGCGCTCGTTTCAGGTGCGAGTGCCGCGAGGCGTGCAAGTTCGAGTCTTGTTCCGGGCACTTTTCAGCGAGTTTAAATCTTATACACCAGATTTAACTCGCTTATTTTTTTGCGCAACTGCTTAAAAATTAGCAACAAAATTTAGGTTAATTGGAAGATTTTAATTACATTTGCACCGCTCAAATTATGTGCTGAAAACTTCTATCCGCTTGGCAATCCTGCCAATACTGAAGTTTATGGCGCCTAACTTGTTGAGCATAACTGATTTAATTAACTAATTTATTAACCATTTAATTTAATGACTGAAGAAGTTAAAAACTCTCCAATCGCTGATTTCGATTGGGATGCCTACGAAAAAGGCGAAACCACAGGTGGAAAATCTCGCGAAGAGCTTACCAAAACTTACGACGAGAGCCTCAACACTGTAAAAGACAAAGATGTAATCGAAGGTACCATCATCGCTCTCAACAAGCGCGAAGCTGTGGTTAACATCGGTTACAAATCTGACGGTATCATCCCCGTTAGTGAATTCCGCTACAACCCCGAAATCAAAGTAGGCGACGTTGTAGAAGTTTTCATCGAAAACCAAGAAGACAAAAAAGGACAACTCATCCTTTCTCACCGCAAGGCTCGCGCTTCTCGCTCTTGGGAACGCGTTAACCAAGCTCTTGAAAGCGATGAAATCATCAAGGGTTACATCAAATGCCGCACTAAGGGCGGTATGATCGTTGATGTGTTCGGCATCGAAGCGTTCCTCCCCGGTTCTCAAATCGATGTTAAACCCATCCGCGACTACGATATCTTCGTTGGCAAAACTATGGAATTCAAAGTTGTTAAAATCAACCAAGAATTCAAAAATGTCGTTGTCAGCCACAAAGCTCTCATCGAAGCTGAACTCGAACAACAAAAACGCGAAATCATCTCTAAACTCGAAAAAGGTCAAGTTCTCGAAGGTACTGTTAAAAACATCACTACCTACGGTGTATTCATCGACCTCGGCGGCGTAGATGGTCTTATCCACATCACCGACCTCTCTTGGGGACGCGTTAACCATCCCGAAGAAGTTGTCAGCCTCGACCAAAAACTCAATGTTGTTATCCTCGACTTCGATAACGAGAAAAAACGTATCGCTCTCGGCTTGAAACAACTTCAACCCCATCCATGGGATGCCCTTAACCCCGACCTCAAAGTGGGCGACAAAGTTAAAGGTAAAGTTGTCGTTATGGCTGATTACGGCGCATTCATCGAAATCGCTCCCGGCGTAGAAGGTCTTATCCACGTTAGCGAAATGTCTTGGTCTCAACACCTACGTTCTGCTCAAGACTTCATGAAAGCAGGCGACGAAATCGAAGCTGTTGTCCTCACTCTCGATCGTGAAGACCGCAAGATGTCACTCGGTATCAAACAACTCAAAGAAGATCCATGGGAAAACATCGAAGCTAAATATCCCGTTGGCAGCAAGCACACTGCTAAAGTGCGCAACTTCACTAACTTCGGTGTATTCGTTGAACTCGAAGAAGGCGTTGATGGTCTCATCCACATCTCTGACCTCTCTTGGACTAAGAAAATCAAACACCCCACTGAATTCACTCAAATCGGTGCTGATATCGACGTTCAAGTTCTCGAAATCGACAAAGACAACCGTCGCTTGAGCCTCGGTCACAAGCAACTCGAAGAAAATCCTTGGGACGTATTTGAAACTATCTTCACTGTAGGTTCTATCCACGAAGGTACTATCATCGAAATGCTCGACAAAGGCGCTGTTATCGCTCTTCCCTACGGTGTTGAAGGGTTCGCTACTCCCAAACACCTCGTTAAAGAAGACGCCAGCCAAGCTAAAGTTGACGAAAAACTCAACTTCAAAGTTATCGAGTTCAACAAAGACTCTAAGCGCATCATCCTTTCTCACAGCCGCATCTTCGAAGATGAAGCTAAGGCAGAACGCGCTGAAGCTAAGAAAGCTGCTCCCAAACGCGCTCCTCGCAAAGAGGCTGAGCCCGTTGCCGCTACCTCTGTAGAAAAAACTACTCTCGGCGACATCGAAGCTCTCGCTGCTCTCAAAGAGCAACTTTCTAAGAAATAAGATTTTTATTTCTACTTGATAAACTTCAACGAGGAGGCCAATTTTGGTCTCCTCGTTTTTTATTCCCCACTTTATCTCTTAAATAAAACAAAAAAGGTTAATTGATAGTGGATTGTTGGCATAAAATGATTAAATTTGCAATTTAATGGAGAAATGCGTCGAATTTCTTAGAAATCATAGGATTTTCAGCAATTTACAATCAGCACTATCGCTTATTCTCCTTTCATTGATAACAATAGGTAAAACTTCAAAGATTTAGATAAAACAATGTCACTTAAATGCGGAATCGTAGGTCTGCCCAACGTTGGCAAATCGACCTTGTTTAATTGTCTTTCCAATGCTAAAGCTCAATCGGGCAACTTCCCTTTTTGCACTATCGAGCCTAATGTCGGCGTAATCACTGTTCCCGATGAACGTCTCAACAAATTGGTTGAAATGTGCAATCCTCGAAGCGTTGTCCCCGCTACTGTCGAAATCGTTGACATAGCAGGGTTGGTTAAAGGCGCCAGCAAAGGTGAAGGTTTGGGAAACAAGTTCCTCGCCAACATTCGTGAAACCGATGCTATTCTCCACGTGTTGCGTTGCTTCGACGACGACAACATCACCCACGTGGATGGTTCCGTTGACCCCGTTCGCGACAAAGAAATTATCGACTACGAGCTACAAATTAAAGACCTCGAAACTATCGAAAGTAGAATCGCACGCACTCAAAAGCAAGCTCAAACAGGCGGTGACAAAACGGCTAAAATGCAGTACGAAGTTCTTTGCCAATACAAAGAAGCGCTCGACAAAGGGTTGCCCGCTCGCTCTGTTCAATTTGAAACTGCCGACGAACAAAAATTCGCGCGTGAACTTTTCTTGCTCACCTCAAAACCCGTGCTCTACGTTTGCAACGTTGATGACGCCTCTGCTGTCAACGGAAATAAGTACGTAGATGCCGTTAGAGAAGCTATTAAAAATGAAGGAGCCGACCTTCTTATCGTTGCAGCTGCTACCGAAAGTGACATCGCCGAACTCGACTCCTACGAAGATCGCCAAGCATTCCTCGAAGAAATCGGACTCACGGAATCCGGTGTATCTCGTTTGATTCGTGCTGCATACCACCTTCTCGACTTGCAAACATTCTTCACTGCCGGAGAAGATGAATGTCGCGCTTGGACATTCCGTCGCGGTTCAAAAGCCCCCAAATGCGCCGGTATAATTCACACCGATTTCGAAAAAGGGTTCATCCGCGCCGAAGTAATCAAATATGAGGACTATGTGACTCTCGGTGGCGAATCAAAAGTAAAAGAAGCCGGTAAATTCGGCGTTGAAGGTAAAGAATACATCGTGCAGGACGGTGATATCATGCACTTCCGATTCAACGTCTAATCATATCAACATCATCAATAATTAAGAACATAATAGAAATTTAAATACATAAAAAAATGGCACAACAAGAAGATGTCTTCAAAAAAATCGTTTCACACGCCAAGGAATACGGTTTTGTGTTTCAATCATCAGAAATCTACGACGGACTTGCAGCTGTCTACGACTACGGTCAAAATGGTGTAGAACTTAAAAACAACATCAAACGCTATTGGTGGGATGCTATGACCCTCCTCAACGACAACATCGTAGGTATAGACTCTGCAATCTTCATGCACCCTACTATATGGAAAGCTTCGGGACACGTTGATGCGTTCAACGATCCGTTGATTGACAACCGCGATTCAAAAAAACGCTACCGCGCCGACGTTCTTATCGAAGAAGAACTTGCTAAATTCGACGCTAAAATTGAAAAAGAAATCGCAAAAGCTCGCAAACGCTTCGGCGAGAGCTTCGACGAAGAACAATTCCGCACCACCAATGGCCGCGTCCTCGAATTGACTCAAAAACGCGATGCGCTCCACGAACGTTTCGCTACTGCAATGAACGATAACAACCTCGACGAATTGCGTCAAATCATTCTCGACCAAGAAATCGTTTGCCCCATCAGCGGCACACGCAACTGGACCGACGTGCGCCAATTCAACCTCATGTTCCGCACCGAAATGGGTTCTACCGCCGACGGTGCTATGAACGTGTATCTTCGTCCCGAAACTGCTCAAGGTATCTTCGTTAACTACCTCAACGTGCAGAAAACAGGTCGTATGCGCATCCCATTCGGTATCGCTCAAATCGGTAAAGCTTTCCGCAACGAAATCGTTGCTCGTCAATTCATTTTCCGTATGCGCGAATTCGAACAGATGGAAATGCAATTCTTCGTTCGCCCCGGCTCGGAACTCGAATGGTTCAAAAAATGGAAAGAAACTCGTCTACGCTGGCATAAAGCGCTCGGTTTGGGCGACACTAAATATCGTTACCACGACCACGACAAACTCGCTCACTACGCCAACGCTGCTACCGACATCGAATTTGAAATGCCTTTCGGCTTCAAAGAAGTGGAAGGTATCCACTCTCGCACCAACTTCGACTTGTCGCAACACGAAAAATTCTCCGGCAAAAAGATTCAATACTTCGACCCGGAACTTAACGAGTCCTACACCCCCTACGTTATCGAAACTTCTATCGGTGTTGACCGTATGTTCCTTTCTGTGCTTTGCTCAAGCTACGAAGAACAAGCTCTCGAAAATGGCGAAACTCGCGTAGTATTACACCTCCCGGCTCCCCTCGCA
>JAFXHY010000162.1 GCA_017536215.1 Muribaculaceae bacterium
GGCCGCATTTCGGGGCCGTTGCTCGACCGTATTGACATACAGGTGGAGATAATGCCGGTGCCGTTTGAGGAGTTGTCGTCGCAGCAAAAAGGGGAAAGTTCGGACGAAATACGTCGCCGAGTGATTGAGGCTCGCCATATCCAATCGGTGCGCTATGCCAAGACTCCGGGAGTGTTCTGCAATGCGCAGATGACCTCCAAAATGTTGCAGGAATTTGCGCGTCCCGATGATGAGGGGCTTGAAATGTTGCGCTTGGCAATGGAACGTTTTGACATGTCGGCACGCGCCTACGACCGCATATTGAAAGTGGCACGAACAATTGCCGACCTCGATAAGAGTGCTACGGTTAAAAGTCAACATATTGCCGAAGCCATCAGTTATCGTAATCTCGATCGCTCAAATTGGGGCACAGCTACCCAAAAATTCATCTGATCTAACTGAA
This sequence comes from Muribaculaceae bacterium, assembly GCA_017536215.1. Classification (GTDB taxonomy): domain Bacteria; phylum Bacteroidota; class Bacteroidia; order Bacteroidales; family Muribaculaceae; genus JAGBWK01. Next base: position 443 of record JAFXHY010000162.1, read on the forward strand.
ATTATCTCGTCAGACTGAAATTATCTTGATTATCCTAATTATGGAGACTATGGTAAAGCAAATCCTACCCTTGGTCAGTAGTTTGTTTTTAATATCTTGTGGAGGAGGTAGCAAGCATATATCTGAAGATAATTATGTGGGCGACTTTTCTGTCAATGAATTCATATTGCGCGATACCACATTCATTAAAACTTTAAGCAATCTTCCTGATATAATAGATGACACAACAATTCTTGGTATCGGTGAATTTATAGGATTTTCAAATGCGTCATCTTCGGAATATTTATTGTTAGCTTGTGAAAACGGAGGGTTCATGCATCAATATAATTATTTTTATCTGACTGATAGCATTCCTTCTGAATACATAGATAAGATAGCAATTCTTCCTGATACAGCTTTCTTTACCACTTTAGGAGCATATATCGGCATCTCAGAAAAGGAGTTTAGTGACAAGTATAAAGGAATAGATTTTTCCATTTCACAAAAGTCAAGTAATAAAATATATGAATATCAAGATACTATAGAGATGTATCAATGTATTTATGTTTTTACTCAGGGGCATCTGAAACACATTGAATTTGGCTATGTGTGGTGAAAGAGCGCCACGTAAATAATCTATGTCAAATAATATCAAACAATATCAAATTATATCAAGTAATATCATATGTTAACCGGTGGGGATTTTTAGCTGATATATTAATTACATTTGTGAAAATAAATCTATTATTAACACATCTAAACTAATGTATTATGCAAAATTTATGGTCTTCAACAGTTAAGCAAATTATTTATGCTAACATTCTTCAACTTGTGTGTGGTGTTCTTGCCGGATTTTATTCTCTTGTAGCAGTAGCCAGTTTTGTGGCAGATTCGGCGAGTGGTGTGGCATCCGGAGGCTTGATGTCTTTAATTTTTGACTTTGGAGCTATTGGCGGATTTATTTGGTACTTTGTGAAGGTTATAAAATTTTCTCAAATTCAGGGCGATGACCAAGACACGGCGGCAATCGACAAATTGAAAATTGCAATTTTAATATCACTTGTTGCTGCTGTTTTAGCATTAATTCCCGGGCTGGGCTGGTTGTTTGATCTCATAGGTGGTATTGCATCAGCAATAATGGCATTGCTTGCTTTCTCAGATTATAGTCGTTCTAAAACACTTCCCAAAAAAGGAGTTGAAGGAGCCGGGTATCTTAAAATATATGCAATCATAGCTTTGGTAGGTGCAGCTTTGTCAATCATTCCCGTAATTGGCACTATTTTATCTTTAATTTGCTCGATTGTAGCAATTATATTTATGTTCATGGGCTGGAGCAAAGTTGCATCATCTTGCCCTCAAAAATAATTAAAAGGCAAATAGTGGGAGGTTAATTCTAACCCCTTGAGTTGGTTCAATTTAGTCGAAATATAAATTCCTATTAATATTACTGTAGTGTGTAGGGAGGGATGCTGAAAAGTGTCCCTCCCACTATTTTTTTAGTATAAGAATGGTATACAAAAAAAGAATGAGAAACAAAATCAAAAAAATTGATTGTTGCTTCTCATTCTCCTCTCTCTCCGGCGGTATGGACGGGACTCGAACCCGCGACCCCCTGCGTGACAGGCAGGTATTCTAACCAGCTGAACTACCACACCATATTTTAAAAATCTTTTGCATCAGAAGGAAAGTATTCCTTGCCGTTTGCGTTTGCAAAGGTAATACAGAATTATGAGTTGTGCAAATATTTTTGCAATTTTTTTTGAAAAATATTAAGCCGAAATCTTGTTTTATATGCTCCGACTCTATTAATCAGTGTATTATACGTCTATGAACGAAGGGTGGTCTCTAATGAAAATATTAAAAGAGTACTTATAGAAATTTTCATTCAACGCCAAAAGTCGGGACTGTAGCAACCGAACAGGTAGACGCGTGAATATTTAAAAAGATGACCGAGATTACGTATTTTGCCAAATTGCCGAATAAATTCGCGTCAAATTACTGAAAATATTGCGGTCCTCTTAGAATTCTTCTACGAATATTATTTCTATTTCGAGGGTTGGGGGTGTTCGCCGATTAAGGCGGGTGCGTATCGTCGTAATAGCAGACCGATGGCGATGCTGCCGAAGAGTGATGTCAGGAATAACGTCCAATGTAGTAGCACGCTGTCCAATTCTACCCCTAAATGTATCAGGCTTTGGTGGACTGCGACGACAACAACTTGGTGTCCGGCAAATATTGGTAATGAGTTGCGTCCGATATAGGAGAGGAACGGCACTTCCCCAAGCTTACAACACACGATTGTTATCCCGATTGTGGCGCCCAATGTGAGAAGTAATATCACGGGGATGTTGCCGACGAACATATTGAAGCAGTAGCCGGTGTTGAATCCGAAATGCTTATATATGAAGCAACACCCCACCACTGCGATTGTAGCAGGAAGCCAATATTCCCCTTGCAGTATCTTTTTGCCGAGGGGGTATTTGGGTAGCATATTTCCTATATAGAAGAGTGGAAGCCATGTCATCGAGGTATCAAAGCTCATGGGTAGAACTGCAACTTTGCTCAGCACGCACCCGCTAATGCCTATCAAAAGCGACCCTATGCCCAATTGGAGGTCGTTGCGGGTGAGTTTTTTCAAGATGCCAAAAAGCAAGTAGCACCAAAATATGCTTTCAAAAAACCATAATGAGGCGATATAGGGAATAAACATTCTGTCGGTTGAGAGAATGTCAAATAGTTGAAAATTGAACGGCTGCCCCAGTAGCATACAGTTGCCGATGAAGTAGATAATAAATCCGGCGGCGAGATAAAAGAGGTAGGGGATGATGAGCCGCCGAAATTTATTTTTGATAAGAGCCGGCAGTGATAACGTGTCGTTGTAGACGCAGCCGGCGGCAATGTAGAATAGTGGTATTACGAATAATAGTGTGCTTCTCAATGCTGGTTCGGAAAATCCGGCATGAACCAATACAACAATGAGAACACCTAATCCGCGCAGCGTATCAAGTCCGGCAATACGTTTTTTTATCATAAATCAGACGAAGTTAGACTTATTACCATAGGAGGCTCATCGGGAATATGCCCGGAACGAATAGCCCATGCTTGTGGGTAAAGATTGTTGGCGCGATTGCCGAGGTTTTTTACAAATCCCAAAGGGGAATCATTGTAGGTGAGAAGTACGAAACCTTTCGGGGTGCCGTCGGGGAGTGTGATAGCTTGTCGAGAGAGATAATTTATGGCAGTAGTGTAGTCTACATCGATGCGTGGGAAATTGCGGTTGGCGATAGTGCTGAGTGCGAGTGCTTGCGAGGGGATTATATCATGCCCTTTCGTAGTTGCTAATTCCACGCCGCAATATATCACATTGAGTTTCTTCTTGATGTCGTCGATTAAAGGGCGCCACTCGCTTGGAAAGGCGGTGATTTTGTCTCCGTCGGTCACAATTTCATAGCCTGCGGATTTAATCCATTTGTCGACATTAATATTTGCTTCAGATTTCTTCCGATTTTGTTGTCCTTTTGCTTTACTCTGTGTGTTTTTGGATTTTATTGGAGATGCAATGCTTTGCGTGGGGTCGGGTTTATGTACGACGGCTACAAAGAGACCTTCTCCGTCGATACGCCCCGGGATAAATCGCATGGCAGGA
>JAFXHY010000001.1 GCA_017536215.1 Muribaculaceae bacterium
GCGTACTCGCTATGCGGTGAGCTATGCTTTGCTTGCCGATATCGTAGGCTCTGTTTCCGGTATCATTGCAGCCTATATTTTCTTCCACTAATTGTTTGCTTTCTTTGGAATTTTGATCCAAAAATGCAAAGAGGCAGATATTTTTCAACTTAATCTCAACATTTTTTCATTTTTTAGGCAAATATTCTTTGCAATGTTGAATATTACAAAGAATATCAGCATTTTACGCATTTCATGGGGGATTGCATAATTTTTTTATTTTTGCTAAAATTTTCATTTTTGCAATGTAGAATAACGCAAATGTTTCATTTTTTGAGTATAATATATTAAAGATGAGTCGCGCAAATTTTTAAATTTGCAATATAATATATTAAACATTTAACCATGCGAAAACAGATTATTGCCAGTTTAATTTTAACAATTCCCTTTTTCGGTTTTTCTGCCGAAAAAAACTTTTCTCACAATGGTCGACAACTCACCGTTGACAATGTAACCGGTGCCGTAACAATTGTTGCCGACAGCGATACGCTTGTAAAAGGAAACCTCCCGGTATGGGGTCTTGACGGCGAAGTGCGTCGTCCCGATGCTTTGCAGAAAGTGAAAATATCTTCACGCAATATTTCCGACGTCCATGGAGATGCGTTGCGAGTTTCGGTAGCGGGTGTTCATGGAAATGAAAAAGCTACTGTCGACTACGATATCTATCCCGATTTTTTGTTGACACGTCTTTCAGTTGAGCCGATAAATAAAAAAGAAAATTTGACTCTCAACTATCTTGCTCCGATTTCAACACGTCAATCATATCATTTTACCGATCGCACCGGCAATTATGCACTCTCTGTACCCTACGACAATGATGCATGGGTGCGCTATACCACAACCGCATTCGGTGATACTATCCCTATGGCCTACGAAGTGGCAGCATTGTTTAATGCCGACACTCGTCATGGATTGATAGTGGGTTCGGTAGAGCATGATGTGTGGAAAACAGGTATAAAAACGACCACTGATGGTAACGCTTCAATAACTTCACTCGAAGCATTTGCCGGAGTCACTTCAGAGTTGACACGCGACCGTCGCAGTCATGGTCATGTGTCGGGCAACGTAGTGAAATCTTCTCGTGTAATATTAATTTCAACCGACGATTGGCGTGATGGTATGGAGCTATTTGCTGATCAATGTGCCGTATTTGCGCCCGCAGTTCCCTCTAAGGGTCCGCGTCCTTTCGGTTGGAATTCTTGGGGCAAAATGCAGACAAAGTTGACCTATCAAAAGGCTCTCGAGGTTTCTGATTTCATACACAAAAATTTGTCGAATAAAGGCTTTAAAGACGCCGAAGGAAAAGTGTGCATTAATCTTGATGCATTTTGGGATTTTGGATTTAAACATCATCAACATCGTGAATTTGTAGCGCATTGCAAAGCCAACGGACAAATGGCCGGTATTTATTTCTGTCCCTTCACTGATTGGTCGGGCAACCCCGAATCGGTAATCAGAGAGGCTCCTGAATACAAAATGAAGGATTTGTATATTCGAGTAAACGGAGAACCTGTAAAATTTGACGGTGCTCCGGCACTCGACCCTACACATCCCGCTACAAAAGCACGTATCAAACGTCAATTGGAACAATTTATAGAGTGGGGGTACGAATACGTGAAGATAGACTTCATGGCTCATGGAGCTTACGAGTCGGATAAATACTTCGATTCGAGCATCACTACCGGTACGCAAGCCTACAATCATGGTATGGCATATATCGACTCTATCGTTGACAATCGTATGTGGATAAATCTTTCGATAGCTCCACTTTTCCCTGCGAATTATGCTCATTCGCGCCGCATTTCATGCGATGCATGGAATAAAGTAAAAGATACCGAATATGTGTTGAATGCACTCTCAAGCGGGTGGTGGCTCGACAGAGTATATCACTACAATGATGCCGATCACGTAGTGTATGAAGGAGCTACCGATGGTGAAAATCGTATGCGTATCACCTCATCTGCCATCACGGGTGTATATTTCCTTGGAGATGACCTTAGCAAAACCGGGGATAGAGGAGCAAAAGCTCGAGCAATAAAAAATACCGGTAATCGCGCTATCAATGCAATGGCTCGTAGTTGTAAATCGTTCCGTCCGGTGGAATATGCCGTAGGAACTGCCGCTGCCAATATGTTTGTCAATTCCGATGACCGCTTCATATATGTTGCAATATTCAACTTCTCAGAACAAGCTGTTGAAAAAACACTTCCTTTGCGTCGCATCGGATTGTCGGAAGCAACCGATTATCGTGCGGTAGAACTTTGGAGTGGTGACTCTCACAAACTCCGTGGCACAATTACTACACATATTGCACCTCTTGATGTGAAAGTGTTCCGTATTAGAAAAAAATAAAAAACTGACACTATAGATTTTTGAGTCCAAACCGTAGATTCATGGGTGTAAGAAATTCCATATTGATGATTTTGTTGGCAGCTGCTCCTATTTCGGCAGTTGCCGACACTCGTCTTGAACTGGGACGTTGGGAAATCGTCAATACTGATGATAACACATTGAATCTCAGCTTTGATGGTAATGAAGCAATCAAAAAAGCGTATTCGGAAGTGACATATCGAATATCCGGAGCCGGAGACTCAAAAAGTATAAATACAACGTCGTTGGCACCCGCGTCGGTTTCGTTGGTTGACTTTTCTGATGAAATCGGTTCGGGAAAATCATTGATACGTGTTTACAATGATGGCACCGCAACATTAACCCATACATTGAACCTCTACCACAATGAACCTTACGCCATTGCCGGAGTGTCGGTAA
>JAFXHY010000163.1 GCA_017536215.1 Muribaculaceae bacterium
ATCGTTATAATCCAAATATTGTGGTTGGAATCTTCCAAAATGTCGAAGTTGTAGTTTAGCCCGAACTCAGGAATGAGTGTCATTGACATGCTGTTACCGGACGTTTTGTAGGTACTCCAACCGTTGCCCAGCCACATGTCATTGTTGCTATCTTTGTATAGGGCATAGATACTGCCTTCGTTGATGCCAAGGTCGTCGGCAGAGTAGTGGCGTACTTTGTGGGTTTTGCAATCAATAACGTCAATGCCGTTTTTGAAATATCCTATCCACATTTGGTCGCCGTTTCGCTTGATGGTCAGCGTTTTTTTGTCGTAGAGTCGTAAGTTGCCGTTATTTACGTCAAGATTGTCAAACAATCCGGTCGCCGGGTTGAAAATGCTTATACCGGCATCTTCCGTTGCGAGCCATATTTGACCATCGGGGGCTTCTGCAATGTCGCGGACGCGCTTACTGGGTATGGAGTTACCTTTTTGCGGAACGTAGCGTTGGAAATTGGAGTGAAATGGAGACAGATAGTTTATGCCACCCAGATTGGTGCCAATCCATATCCCTTTTTCGTGGTCGCGGAATATTTTGCCTATCTGGTTGTCCGACAGTGTTGTGCTGTTTATCGGGTCATAGCAGATATGGGCATGGACTTTTGAATTTTTGTCAATGATGAATACCCCGATTTGTGTTCCCACCCAAATTCTGTCGTCAAAACACTTTACATCACGAATAATCTTATTGTGAATCTGTGGGGTGTTGAAGTCGGTAACTGTATTGCGAAGTTTGTTGAAACAACGTAGTTTGCCGGTATGGCTGCCAATCACGATGTCGCTATCGATGTCGGCCATACAGTAAATGTTGTCACCTATAAGAGAGTTGCCATCACTGTCGCCAAGGTAATGCTTGAAATCGTCGGTTTCGGGGTTGTAACGGAATATGCCATTGCCATTGGTGCCAATCCAGATTTTGCCACTTTTATCGATGCAAAGACTTTCAGCGGTACCATTATCCGGTTCGTCGGCAGACCCAAATACGTAGTGTCTTAAAGTGCCGTTGGCAGTGAGACAGAATACACCTTGAATGGGTAGAATTATCCACGTGTTTCCATCGTTGTCGGCCTGAATGTCGGACACCCAGTTGGTCATGCGGACTCCATCTTGGGCGGCAATGTCGATGTAATTGAAGCTTTCAAGTTTGGGATTTAGAACGAATACACCAATGTCGGTTCCGACATAGAGGGAATTGTCCTCTTTGGAGTGCAGTGCGGAGATGTTGTTGTTGCGTATGTTCTTGTCGCGGTCATAACAGTCAAACACTTTGATGTTGCGCCCGTCGTAGCGATTTAGCTTGTTGCGAGTCCCGAACCACATAAAGCCGTCGGGTGTCTGAGCAATCGCCTTGATGTCGGTCTGCGATAGCCCATTTTCCTTGTTGATATTTCTGAAATAGAAATTATGGGGCGACTCTTGCGCAGTGGAACCAAAAGCCGTCAAACACAACAATAAGGAAAGAATGTGAAATAATTTTTTCATGCTATTTTTAAGATTGCTCAAAATTATCAATTATTAACATGATGCATTGTTTTTATCGGTTCAAAAAATATAACAATAGTAGAACAGATACGCACATTGCGTATTTAAATCATAAATTTAAGCGAAATATTCTATTTATTAAGCGTAGAGAGTATAGTTTTTAAAATTATAATTACGATATTTGCAATATACCTAATATAAAATTTTAACCATGAGAAAAATTCTGCTTTTTGGTGCGCTTGTTTTGTTGCAGATATTTGCAACTGAAGTTGTCGCTCGTGAAGTAATTCCATTTAATAAGGATTGGCATTTTTTTAAAGTTTCGACTCCAGATGATGTGGCGGAAGTAACGTTGCCTCATTGTTATAATGCTGAAGATGGTACACGCCCTGATTATTACCGAGGAGAAGCTGTATATACAAAAGTTTTTGATGCTCCGGCGTCAAGCAAAGGTCAGCGAGTATTTGTTCGTTTTGAAGCTGTAGGTTTTCAGGCTAAGGTTGAGCTTAATGGCGTGGAGTTGGGTCATCATAAGGGTGCTTTTACTGCTTTTTGCTATGAACTTACAGATTATCTCCAAGCAAATGATAATGTGATGAAAGTGACAGTCGACAATCGCAAAGATATGTCGATAGCGCCAATCAATGCGGATTTTACAATGTTTGGCGGTATATATCGCCCGGTTAGTTTGCTTGTATTGCCAAAAGGGCATATAACACCATTGGATTATGCATCTCCCGGTGTTTATTTTGAGCAACTTAGTGCCGATGGAAGCTTGGCGATTGCAAAAGTGAGAACGTTGGTAGATGGTTTTAAGGGAAAAGAACTTAAAAAGGTGTCGGTTGTAAATGAACTTTTAGATGAAGCCGGCAATGTGGTAGTGCGTTCTGAGTCTGATAAAATTGTTGACTGTCATGGATTTAAGGCTATTGAAGACTCGATATCGGTAGCTAATCCCAAATTGTGGGATGGACGTAGGTCTCCATCGCTATATACTCTAAAAGTGCAACTTGCGAAGGGTGGCAAAATTGTGGATTGCGTAGAGCAAACGGTCGGATTTAGGACTGTTGTCGTTGACCATGATAAGGGATTGTCGCTCAATGGACGTCCAAGCAATATCCGTGGTGTAAATCGTCATCAAGACCGTCCCGGCAAAGGCTGGGCAATATCGGATGCCGATCATCGTGAGGATATGGAGCTTATTAAAGAGATAGGTGCAAATGGTATTCGTCTTGCGCATTATCCTCATTCGGAATATTTCTATGACCTATGCGACCGTGAAGGGATGCTCGTGTG
>JAFXHY010000164.1 GCA_017536215.1 Muribaculaceae bacterium
AAGGACTTTGAAAGTTTTCATCCTGCTAATGAATATTTGCACAAGTTTTATCACTTCATAATTTTGAAAGATTTGCATACGGAAGACTCTCTTTATTTTACAGATACTTTCTATAAGGGGATATATTTTGTTGTTGATAGATACTTGGATTTTGCCAATCGGAACTACGAATTGAATTTGGCTCTAAAATATATCGATGACATAACAAAATATAGTATGCCCGGAACGCGAGCTTTTAAAGTCGGCATTACCGATGCTTGCCAATCCTTTATCAAAAACAAAAGCATAACATTAAACAGATGAAACGAATATATCTGATAGGATTATCAACACTACTTGGTGCATTTTGGGCGTCGGCGCAAGAAACAGCGACTCCGAAAGGACCGGATATTGAGCAAAAAATATCGTCGTGGCGTGTAGTGTCCGACTTGGGTGAACGTGAAGAAGCTCCGGTCGATACTTTATTTCTTAATTATGCGCAGCGTTCTGTTCCGTCGGCTCGCAGTATGGCATACGCCACAACAGGAAATCTCGGCGGAGAGGGATATAATTTAATTTATTTTGAGAGAAATAATGCGTCCGACTTCTTTTTTAAAGATGCGTTGCAGGCTTGGTTACCATCAATAGAAACACAGCGTTTCTATAATACGCGAATACCTATGACTTTGGCATCGTATAATTTCGGAGGTGGCAAAGAGTCGGCGCAGGACCGATTGAAAGCCGATTTTTCAGGTAATATCAACTCGCGCGCTCAAGTTGGTGCTATGGTTGATTATCTCTACTCTAAGGGCTCATTTAATTATCAAGCTACAAAACATTTGTCGTGGGGACTATCAGGCTCTTATATCGGTGACAGATTTGAGTTTCAAGGATTTCTGCAACACTATAACGCTGTAAACAAGGAGAATGGCGGTATTACCGATGAACGTTATATTACCGACCCGGCTGAAATTCAAGGTGGCTCAACATCAGTGGATTATAAGACTGTTCCAACTTTGCTCAGTAGTGCGCACAACCGTGTTGTCGGCACTCAACTCTATTTAAATTCACGATATAAAGTGGGATTCTACAAAGATGTGGAAGATGGCGACTCTGTTAAGCAAGTGTATGTCCCGGTTTCAAGTTTTATTTGGACTCTCGATTATAAATCTAATCGCCGTACATTCCGCAATGATAATGTAACCGAAGCCAGAGAGTTTTGGGAAAATACCTATTTAAATAGAGCTGCAACAAATGACAAAACGACCTATAGCAGTATTAAAAACACTATTGGAGTAAGCTTGATCGAAGGTTTTCATAAATATGCCAAGGCAGGATTATCTATGTTTTTGACACATGAATATAGAAATTATAAACTACCCGAAGATACCGTCAATCGTGAATTGCCCCTCCAAGAGGTGTTGACACCCCTCCCCTTTGCTGAAGTGCCAACTAAAAAGGGTGAAAACTATGTGTGGGTAGGTGCGCAATTATTACGCCGTCAAGGGAAGATACTAAACTATGATGCTATCGGGCGATTTGGTATTCTCGGTGAAGCTATCGGAGAAGTTGAAGCGACAGGAAACATTTATACTCATATTCCATTGTTTGGCGATACTCTCAACATTAAAGCGTATGGACAATTCTCAAATCAGAATGTGCCATATTTGTTGAAGCACTATATCAGTAATCATTTTGCATGGAATAATGATTTTGGCAAGACTCGCAGATTGCGTGTCGGAGGTGTTGTAAATCTCCCAATGACATCGACAACCATAAGCGCCGGGGTTGAAAATGTGCAGAATTTGGTGTATTTCAATGAAAAAGCATTACCAACACAATGTGGCTCCAGTATTCAGGTGTTTAGTGCATCGTTGGCGCAAAACTTTGATATTGGCGCATTGCATTGGCATAACAAATTGACGTATCAAAC
>JAFXHY010000165.1 GCA_017536215.1 Muribaculaceae bacterium
AGTAGTTACACCAAAGGATATTGCAAAACAGATTGAACGATTGACGTCGGTAGAAATTCATGCAGCAGCACAAATGCTCCACCCAGATAATTTCTCCTCATTAACGTTAAGCTAATCCCTAAAAAGATATTTGATATTTCCGACAGAATAATAGGGTTATCATAAGAAAGAGGATGCCATTTTTAGGCTTCCTCTTATGCTATTATTGTAAGAGATTTTTTTCGTTGTTGGTTTAATTGGTCCAAACAATTACCTTGCTATCATCAAGGTTTTCGCTTGTCAGGACATTATTAGTTCCCATAAATATTTGGCTGGCAACTTCAAGTGTTTTATGCTTTTCATGAACATAAACAGTTTTAAGTTTCTCACAGAATACAAATATAAAATCGCCAAACTCCTCGATAGACGACGGGATGGTAACTTTTGTGAGATTAGCACAATTACTGAATACACAGTCTCCAATTGACTTTACTCCTACCGGAATATTAATCGAGGTAAGTCCTGATTCCTGAAATGCACCGGTTTCTATCGTCTCAATATTTCCGGGAATTGAGTATGAGGTAAGACTCTTACAGCCTCTAAATGTATCTTTAGGAATAGTCTTAAGATTTCGCGGCAATATTACTTCGGTAAGTGCTGTACAATCATAAAAAACGCTTACATCAATATTTGTAACAGACTCAGGGAGCATCACTCTATTCAATTTATAACACCCGGCAAAAGCACTACCTTCAATTTTAGTCACTCCATTCGACATACGTACACTTTCAATTGGTGTTGAGGCAAAAGAAGATGCCCCGATACGCCATGTAGACGCAGGAATAATTACTGACTTTAGTTGAGTATGCATGAAGGATCTTTCACGTATTTCTTGGAGTGTGGAAGGGAGTTCCACCGACGTAATCGGCTCTCGAAAGAAAGCTCCGGAGGCTATGTATGTAACAGGATATACAACACCTTTATATTGAATACCACCCCATATTTTCACATGGCTTAGTTTCTTTTTCATTGAATCTTCAGGACCTTTAGCATAAGCATGATGTCTATCTGCTAAAATAAAATAGACTATGCCATCAATAACTGTTTGTGCCCCAGTGACACCATCATTAAAAAATTGAGCATTGGTATATACTTCCGACCGTGGCACATTAATGGTCTTTGGATCGGTAGGTAGATTAGTCGACTTGCTCGGCTTGCTACTATCTTGTTTGGGAGATTTGGACTTTTGATTTGAATTATTATTTTTGCCCTTTTTTAATTCATTTTTAACCTCATTAACCACTTCCTTTTCAACAGATTTACCTATTTTTTTCAATAAACTCTGGGCGTCTACTTCAAATGAGGCGGTTAATAATAAGACTAACGTACAAGTTAATATTTTTTTCATATCTAAATCGTGAGTTATGTTTTAAAAATATGTCCTAAAATTACAAAATACTCTTTAAAATTCTAATTTTTATCTTAAAAATTTAACTGTATCAATTGTTACCACCATCAAGACATTAGGTAGGTTGGGAATTATGAGGATGGTGAACGCAGGTGATAAGGTGGTCGACCACGAATCCTGTTGCTTGAAGGAAAGCATAGCAAATTGTTGTGCCGAAGAATTTAAAACCACGACGTTTCATATCTTTAGCTATAGCATCGGATATGGGAGTTGAAGTGGGAATCTCAGAAAGAGAACGAAATGAATTAATTATAGGTTGGCGATTGGGGAAGAAACTGATGATGTAGTTGAAGAAAGAGCCGTATTCGCTTACTATTGATGAAAATAGACGAGCATTGGTAATTGCGGATTTAATTTTGAGTCGGTTACGAATTATACCATCAAAAAGCATCAATCTGTCTACGTCGGCATCTGTCATAAGAGCCACCATATGAGGATCGAAATTGCAAAAAGCAAATCGATAAGCAGCCCGTCGATGCAAAATAGTTAGCCAAGAGAGACCGGCTTGAGCCCCTTCCAGAATAAGATACTCGAAAAGGGTGTTATCATCGGATACAAGAAGCCCCCATTCGTTGTCGTGGTAGTCAATATATTGAGGATTGGAAGCACACCAGGCGCAACGATTATCAATGATGTCCTCTTTAATCATATAGAATTATTTTGATAATATCTCACTATAATATAGTAGTATATTAAAATGTGCTCAAAATTAAACAAAAATGCGTAAATTTGCAGAAAATAAGGGGAATAGAATTATGAACGATAAAATTAAAACCATTTTTCGATATTTCTTTGTACTACTTATGCCCTTTGTAGCCATGGCTATGACCGGTGCTCCACGCGTTTCACTATTAACCGTAGGTCCCGGCAATCAGATGTACCAACTCGAAGGTCATAGCGCATTGCGAATAATAACCGATGATGGAGATGATTGGGTGGTAAATTGGGGGATATTTGATTTCAATTCTCCAAATTTTGCATATCGTTTTGTCAAGGGAGAAACGGATTATTCTATAGGAATAACCCGAATGTCCTACTTTTTAGCAGATTATTCCCATTCGGGTCGTTACGTAGTAGAGCAACCCCTTTATTTGAGTGCAATAGAAGCAGAAGAGGTAAAGCGATTGGTTGACATAAATTTACTTCCAGAAAACAGAAAATATCGCTACAATTATTTGCGCGACAATTGTGCTACCCGTCCATTGGCGATTATAGAAAAGGCGCTATCGGCCGATGGTGCACATCTGGAAATATTAATGGATGATGAGCCAACGACAATTAGAGAAGAAATGCGTCGATATCACGCAGAATTCCCAAAATATCAAATGTTTATCGACTTTGCGTTGGGTTCGGGATTAGATAAAGAAGCAACAATAAGGGAGCGTGCATTTGCGCCATTATTTTTAGAGGAATTGGTAGCAAATAGCAACATAGTATCATCCGATGGCACACCTCGACCGCTGGCCGGGAAAGCAACAACCCTATTACACGCAAAATTTGATACACCTACAGAATCGGGGATTCCAGCAACAATTATAATTTCCATAATCTTTATATCTGCTATTTTAGTAACCTTGCGAGACCTAAAGAAGGGAACAGTATCGAAATGGTATGATGCAATTTTTTATTCGATAATAGGAATCTCAGGAATCGTATTAGTATTTTTGGTATTTATTTCAGAGCATGAAGCAACATCGCCGAATATCAATTTAATGTGGGTTAATCCTTTATCATTGCTAATTCCGCTAATTATTTGGTTTAAAAAGTGTAAATACATTGTTTTTTACTATCAAATCATTAACTTTGCACTAATTTTTGTATGGCTGATAGGTCAGCCTCTCTTTACTCAGTCAACAAATTGGTTATTTATCCCAATAGTAGGCAGTGAAATGCTTCGGTCTGCTAACTATATATATTTGAACTATAAATGTCGCAATCACATAAAAGGTTGAGTATAAAGCTCGTAGGGGCATTAGTAGCTGTATCGGCAGTATTACCGCTGTCGGGACAGACAACATTGCCACGACGTCCGCGATTGGTTGTAGGGATAGTTATCAATGGATTGGATATCGACAAGGTGTATCAATTGCGAGAGCATTTCACCCCCGGAGGCTTTAACAAACTGCTCGACAATGGAGTAACTTTATCGAATGTGGATTTCGGGAGTCCGTTAGATGATGCAGCAGCCACAGCGATATTGGTAACCGGAGCATCGCCGGCCGTGAATGGCATAGCTGCAAGCGAGACCTATAATATGACAACACGCAAGGCACAACCGGTATTGCTTGATGAGTCAACAATAGGCAATTTCACCGATGAAACATATTCACCCAAAGCGTTAAGAGTATCGACACTATCCGATGAAATGCGAATAGACACATCGGGCTTGGGTATGGTTCATGCTATATCTCCTGATGCCATCACATCAATAATCATGGCAGGACACGCCGGAAATTCGGCATGTTGGATTACAAATCAGACCGGAAAATGGGCATCAACAACATATTACACAGAATTACCGTCGTCCATACAACAACTCAATCATTTACGTCCACTATCAGTCCGTCTTGATACAATAAAGTGGACTCCTACTCTTCCCGAGGGGGCATATAGTGATTTACCATCTCATAAAAAGATATATTCATTCAATCATACCTTCTTTGGCAATGATAGCGAGCGATATGTAAGATACAAATCGTCGGCACCGGTCAATACAGAAGTTACAACGTTGTCACTTGACTATCTGAAGCTACTCAACATGGGTAAGCGAGAGCCTATGGATATGCTTGAATTGAATTACACGCTCCAACCATATACATATTCTACACAAGCAGATACGCGAGTAGAACAAATAGACTCATATTTGCGTTTGGATCGCGATTTGGCACGACTATTTTCAACAATAGAAAATCAAGGACCGGGATTGGACAATACATTGGTGTGGATTGCAGGCACACCGGCCTCAAATGCAAGTATAGGAGAAGAAGGTAAATGGAAGATTCCCACCGGAGAGTTCTCAATAGAACGTGCGATATCGCTACTAAAAGTCAATTTGATGTCGCTTTATGGAAACGGAGATTGGGTAATAGGATATTACAATAATCAAATATATTTAAACCGCGACCTTATACAGCAACGCGGTCAAGATTTAAATGAGTTTCGCAAAGAAAGTGCGGATTTTCTGCGTCGGATGACCGGAGTAACATACGCTATAACAATAGATCAGGTTGTAGATGCAGGAAAGTCGTCAGATTCACCATTCCCTCCGGCACGCAATCTTGATATCGACACAGCCGGCGATGTTCTGATTTCGGTAGCTCCGGGGTGGGAAATTGTTCAAAATGCAAAT
Organism: Muribaculaceae bacterium; assembly: GCA_017536215.1. Lineage (GTDB taxonomy): Bacteria > Bacteroidota > Bacteroidia > Bacteroidales > Muribaculaceae > JAGBWK01. Next base: position 4,797 of record JAFXHY010000165.1, read on the forward strand.
TCAGCAAAAAACAAAAAAGTAGAACGAGTAAAGTCATCGACCTCGGCAGTATTTATATTGCATCCGGATATTAATGCTCGGACAATAGATACCCCAGTAGATGCACGAGTAATAGCACCAACAGTTGCTCGGTTGCTACGTATACGTTCACCCAATGGAGCTCGATTGGCGCCTATCAGGTTGTAACTATAAATAAAAAGAGCTAATCTGAATATAGGAAAGAGATGACAAAGAATGTCAAAAACTTATCAATAAAGGTAGAATAATCATAGAACAGAATAAAATAAACACAAGATATGTCATTAGCATCAATTTTAAGTAAATTTTTCGGCAATAAGTCGCAACGCGACTTAAAGGAAATCCAGCCTATTGTTGATAAAATCAATGCAATGGAAGGATGGTTGAAGGAGTTGAGTGTAGACCAACTTCGCGAGCGCATCGACATCGTTAGAGTCGATATCGCAGCCTCAATTAAAGCCGATGAGGACGCAGTAGCTCAAATAAAAGAAGAAATCGAAACATTACCATTCGATCAGCGTCAACCCCTATGGGACAAAATCGACAAACACGAGAAAAATATTATCGACACCCTCGAAGTTAAGCTCAATAATCATCTTCCGGAAGTATTTGCAGTGATGCGCGAAACAGCATCTCGCTTTGCAAATAATGAAACTATCGTGGTTAAAGCAACCGACCTTGACCGCGAATTGGCAGGAAAAGGATGTGACTTCGTAAGTATCGATGAAAACGGCAATGCAGTATGGCGCAATCAATGGATGGCCGGAGGTAACCTCATTAAGTGGGATATGAAACACTATGACGTACAGCTCATCGGTGGTATCGTGTTGCATCAAGGTAAAATTGCCGAAATGGCAACCGGTGAAGGTAAGACGCTTGTTGCAACCTTACCAGTGTTCTTGCGTTCATTGTCGCATCGTGGAGTGCATGTGGTAACAGTCAACGATTATTTGTCGAAACGTGACTCGGAATGGATGGGTCCGTTATATATGTTCCATGGCTCAACAGTAGATTGCATTGATAAGCATCAGCCTAACACGCCTCAACGTAGAGCTGCTTACAACTGTGACATTACTTTTGGAACTAACAATGAGTTTGGCTTCGACTATCTTCGCGATAATATGGCATTGTCGCCTGCAGATTTGGTGCAACGTAAGCACTATTATGCAATTGTCGACGAGGTTGACTCAGTGCTAATTGACGATGCACGTACACCTCTTATTATCTCCGGACCAGTGCCCAAGGGAGAGGACCAAATGTTTGATTTGTTTAAATCAAATGTAGAGAAAGTTGTTGCATCTCAACGTAAATTGGTTAACCAATTGCTTACAGAAGCAAAAGATAAGTTGAAATCAGAGGACAAGAATGTACAGAAAGAGGGAGCATTGGCATTGTTCCGCGCATTTAAAGGTCTACCCAAATATGGAGCGTTGATAAAATTCTTGTCGCAAGAAGGGATGAAAAAGATCCTTTTGGATACAGAAGCATATTATCTACAGGATAATGCCCGTGAGATGCCCAAAGCGACCGAACCACTCTACTTTGTAATTGATGAAAAGAATAGGTCGGTAGATTTGACCGACAAAGGTATCGACGAGTTGACCGGTAAGAGCAATGACCCGCAATTCTTCGTACTTCCCGACATTGCATCACTATTGTCGGAGCTTGAGGAAGTAGAGGATTTGCAAGTGCGTCAAGAGAAAAAGGATGAGGTGATGAATGACTACGCAATCAAATCGGAGCGCGTACACACCGTTAATCAACTTTTGAAAGCCTATACCCTATTTGATAAAGATATCGAATATGTCATCGATGAAGGAAAGATAAAAATTGTCGATGAACAAACAGGACGTATCATGGAAGGTCGTCGATATAGCGACGGCTTGCACCAAGCAATCGAAGCAAAAGAAGGAGTAAAAGTAGAAGCTGCCACACAAACATTTGCAACTATCACCCTCCAGAACTATTTCCGCATGTACCATAAGCTTGCGGGTATGACCGGTACGGCAGAGACCGAAGCAGGCGAGTTGTGGGATATCTACAAACTTGATGTAGTGACAATCCCGACTAATCGTCCGATTGCACGTATCGATATGAATGACCGCGTGTATCGCACTAAGAAAGAGAAATATGCGGCAGTCATCGATGAAATTGTAAAATTGCGAGAAGCCGGCCGTCCGGTACTTGTAGGTACAACATCGGTTGAAATTTCGGAATTGTTGAAACGTATGCTCGATTTGCGCAAAATAGAGTGTCAGGTGTTGAATGCAAAATTGCATCAACGAGAAGCACAAGTAGTTGCCCTTGCAGGACAATCCGGAACCGTAACCATTGCTACCAACATGGCAGGACGTGGTACTGACATCAAGTTGTCGGACCATGTGAAAGCCGCCGGTGGTTTGGCTATTATCGGTACTGAGCGCCACGAATCACGTCGAGTTGACCGACAGTTGCGCGGACGTTCGGGACGTCAAGGCGACCCGGGGTCATCTGTATTCTTCGTGTCGTTTGAGGACCAATTGATGCGCTTGTTTGCAACCGACCGTGTCATGAAGATGTTGGATAGATTAGGGCTTCATGATGGGGAAATGATAGAATCGAAGATGGTAACCAATGCCATTGAGAAGGCGCAGAAGCGCGTAGAAGAAAACAACTTCGGTATCCGTAAACGCTTGCTCGAATATGATGACGTGATGAACAAACAACGTACGTATATCTACGCACGACGTCACCATGCGCTACTTGGCGAACGTGTGGGCATTGACATCGCAAATATGCTCTATGATACTATAGAAAATATTGTCAATAATTATCCCGAAGCTGATTACTTTGAGGATATGAAGTTGGAGTTGATGCGAGTGCTTACTATAGAACCCCCGTTTACAGAGGAAGAATTCCGCAACATGGAACGAGAAGATGCAATTAATGCGCTATATGAAGCAGCGACTCAAGCCCTCGACCGCAAGAGTGAGCGTATTATCGAGATGGCAACACCTGTAATCAAAGATTGGGTAGAAAATCGCAATGCTAAGGGCTTGATTATCGTTCCTATTACCGATGGCAAACGAGTATATCAAATCCGAGTAGATATCAATAAGGCATACGATACCGACTGTCGTCAGATTGTCAAAGAATGGCAAAAGACAATATTATTGATATGCATTGATGAATTGTGGAAAGAGCATTTGCGCGAACTCGACCAATTGCGTCAATCGGTTCAAAATGCATCATATGAGCAAAAAGACCCATTGGTAATCTACAAGGTAGAGTCGTTCCATATCTTCGAACGAATGCTTTCTGTTCTAAACAATAAGGCTATGTCGTCGTTGTTGCGTGGACAACTATACATTCAGAAACAGGAAGCATCAGAGAATAACCCTGAACAGGGGCGCCGTGCACCTGAGGTACGTCAAGCGATGCCGGAACGCAGCAATGCGAATAGCAATATGAAGGCGACGAAAGATGAGTTGCCCGGACAGTCAGAACAACGAGCTGCGATGAATGCATCACATCCTCAACGTACTCGCCCCGAACCAATCAAAGTTGGGCCGAAAGTGGGACGTAATGACCCCTGCCCATGCGGTTCCGGTAAAAAATTCAAAAACTGTCACGGTCGTAACGACGCATAATAAGTCGCAAAAATCAGCAATCTAAGATAGTAGAATTGCGATTAATCACATTCCATACAAAACCCCGAGCATAGTCTCGGGGTTAACCACTTAAAGCAAAATAACAAAGATTCATTGACAACAATAGGATACAGAAGTTTAGCTAAAAAAAATAAGGAATTAAATTTATGGATAATCTTAATAAAGTAGATGTGAACAAAGAAGAGTCGATGGCAACAAAGCAGGCTCAATATGTTAAGCAACAGAAGCGCAAACGCATGATAATGGTTGTCAGCGGAGTCACGTTATTACTGCTGATACTCGGAATATTCGTTTTTATGATGGTGTCGAAAAATAAGGAGCTTGAAGAATCACGACAGCAAGTAGAGGAAACACAACAGCAACTATTGGCGCAGCAGATGCAAATAAACGAGTTGGAATTATTGCAGATAGATGGTGAGTTCCGACAAATTGAAGGTCAAAATGTGATGCTTGCAAATGATTCAATTGTAGAGAAATACCAAGCAGCACGTGCTCAAATAGAGAAACTCAGAGCCGAGCTGAATAATGAAAAGACCAAGAGTGCGGCGCAAATAAAGAAGCTCACCGATGAAATTAACACACTCAAAGGAATTTTACGTGACTATACCGCACGAATCAATGAGTTGATGGCGGAAAATGATCAACTAAAAGAGGAAAATACCACAATAAAGAATCAAAACCAACAGCTCAATAATCGTGTTGTAGATATGACACGTAAGAATGAGCATCTTACCGAGCGTGTGACATTGGCAGAAAAACTCAATGCTACGGGATTGACATTTAGGTCGTTGAATAAGAAGGGTAAAAACGAAAAAAATATTACAAAAGCAAAAATGCTTAGTGTAACTTTCACAATACCTCAAAACAATTCAACACCGCCAGGAGAAAAAGTCATTTTTCTACGTATAACAACTCCAGAGGGTAATCTACTCACAGGAGGAGGTTCATTTGATTTTGAAGGTGTTAGTTTGGAAGCGACAGCTCGTAAGACAATAGAATATGCCAACGAAGAGATAGGAGGCATAGAAATAATATGGGATGTCAATGCAACACTTACACCCGGCACTTACACCGTAGAATTATTCTGCGACAATTTCCGACTTGCCTCTCGCACGTTTGAAATGAAGAAATAAAGGAGTAAAACTTTATAAAATAATTATTAACCCGTTTAAATCAACAAAGCAGATACATGGAATTCATAGATAGTATCATTAAAGAACTAACGTCGACAGAAGTAACAACAATATCGGCAATAGGGAAATTGTGTATCAGTCTATTGCTTGGAGGTGCCGTTGGATTTGAGCGTAAACTTAAAGGACAATCGGCGGGCTTACGAACGTTTGCACTTATAAGTATGGGGGCGACGTTGGCAATGCTTATATCTATCTATGTTCCACAAGAATATATGGGATTGAAGAACGGCGACCCGGGACGAATAGCGGCGCAAGTGGTAACGGGAGTCGGCTTCTTAGGCGCAGGAGCTATTATTCAAATGAAAGGTTCGGTCAGAGGATTGACTACCGCTGCGGGAATATGGATGGTAGCAACAATAGGTATGGCAGTAGGATTAGGGATGTATGCAGTAGCATTATCTGCGACGTTATTGATTCTGGTAGTGTTACATTCATTTGAGCGATGGGAGCATAAATCAGAATTGGTAGTTAACTCTCGAACAATAAGGCTAACTATAAACTGTGTTGTCACAAATCTCGAGTCATACCGAGAAGTCATGCGCAAAAACAAAGGGAATGTGACCGGTATGTATCTTGAATATGACTACGAATCATCGGTAACACGATTGAATTTCGTTGTATTATTCAAGGAGTCGGCAGATTTTGTACGGATATTTGAAGAATTACGAGCACTCAATCCAACGCAATCTATAACGCTGTCCAATCAAATCAGTATATAAAATATCGATAAGCATAATTGAGAACGAACATAATATAATAAACAGCAATGGTAACAGATATCGAAAGTCTAATCTCCGACTTAGCATTTATCCTAATACTTGGGGCAATAGTCACCATATTGTTCAAGTGGATAAAGCAACCGGTGGTATTAGGATATATAGTAGCCGGATTTTTAGCAAGCCCGAATTTTGAACCATTGCCAACTATTGCGAATGAAGCCAATATAGAGTTTTGGGCGGAATTAGGTATTGTCGTACTACTCTTCTCATTAGGTCTTGAATTTAATTTTAAGAAGTTGGTAAATACCGGAGGCTCTGCTATTGTAACAGCTCTCATCAATGTTATCGGCATGATGTGTACGGGCTTTGCAATAGGGACATTGCTTGGATTTTCTACCATCAACAGTCTGTTTCTTGGTGGAATGTTGTCAATGTCGTCGACAACAATTATTATTAAGACTTTAGGAGACCTTGGCTTGAAGCAAAAGAAATTTGCCTCGCTTGTTTTTGCCATACTGATTGTAGAAGATTTGTTTGCGGTGTTGATGATGGTGTTGCTATCATCTATCGCGGTAAACAACTCCGTAGAAGGGACCGAATTGTTGTTGAGTATAGGGAAGTTGGTATTTTTCCTAATAATATGGTTTTTAGTAGGAGTCTATGTAATACCGTCCATGCTTAATAAAATGCGCCATCATCTAAACAATGAGACATTGTTAATCATGTCAATAGGATTGTGTTTGGGAATGGCAATATTCTCGGTAGAGTGCGGATTTTCCCTTGCATTGGGAGCATTTGTCATGGGCTCGATACTTGCCGGGACAAGTTATGCCGAGCGTATTATTCGAGTTACAATGCCGGTAAAAGATTTATTTGGAGCAGTATTCTTTATCTCGGTGGGTATGATGGTACAGCCGGCAACAATCGTAGAATATGCCGGACCAATATTACTATTATCGGCAGTAGTAGTCGTTGGCATGATAGTATTCGGGGCATTTGGCATGTTAGTTACCGGACAGTCTCTTAAAGTTGCGATAGAGACAGGATTTTCGTTGACCCAAATAGGAGAGTTTTCATTTATTATCGCATCATTGGGAATGAGCCTTAAAGTACTCGATCCAAGCATTTACCCGATAATCGTAGCCGTATCGGTAATAACGACATTCTCGACACCGTATATCATAAAAATGTCAAATCCGTTTTATGAGTTTATCAAAAAGCGCCTACCCCACCGGCTTCATTTCTTAATAGACCGATATAGCGAAGAGGCACATGCAATGGCAACAGCAGAACGCCAATCCGTGTGGAAGATTTTTATCAAGCGCTATTTGTGGCGTATTGTGTTATATTCTATCGTGTTAATAGCAATAACGTTGGTGTCACTGAATTTCTTTATGCCTTGGCTTGAAGGCATTATTCCCGGTGCATATAAATATGTAGGAGCATCAGTTACACTAATTGTAATGTCACCATTCTTGTTGGCATTGTCACTACCGCCATCTAAGCGAGTGACCGACAAGGGTCTTATACCGGAAGGTTATATCGTGCCGCGAGTTGTAATGCAAGTGTTTAAGATGATACTTGTTCTTGGATTTATAGTAAACATCTTGTCATCGATATTCTCTTTAACTGCCGGATTTGCAGTTGGCATAGCGATGATTGTTTTAATAGTTTTCATAATTACCGGGAAAGCAAGTGCACGCATTGGGAAGATTGAAAATAGATTTTTCAATAATCTGAATGAGCGAGAACTACGCCGTTCAGGTAAAAACAACTCGTTGGTATCGGATTTGCATTTGGCCTATATGGTAGTAGGAGAGCGATGTCCGATGGTAGGAGAGCGATTGAGCAATTCCGGATTGCGCTCACAATACGGAGTTAATGTGTCGAGCATAACACGAGGCTCGCAGTTTATACCGGTACCCAAAAGCAATGACCGAATCTTTCCGGGAGATACCATCGGTATAATCGGTACGGAGGAACAGATAGAACGATTACTTCCTATTATTGAAAATAATAATGAAGAAGTAGCGCCTGAAACTCCAATTGCTAATTTTGGCATTTATGATGTTCAACTCACCGATAAGTCACCTCTATGTGGCATCAGTATGGTCGAAGCTAAAATCCCGGAGAAATATTCTTCGATGGTAATAGCCATTGAGCGCAATGGAGAATATCTCGACCAATTGAATTCTATAATATTCCAACCGGGAGATAAGGTGCATTTTGTAGGACCTAAAGATACAATTCATTCATTGGCATAACCTAAAATAGTAATATCATATGAACATAGGAGATAAATTACCTGAAATACTTGGGGTAGATCAGAATGGTAACGAAATACGAACCGCAGATTTTGCCGGCAGAAAATTCATATTGTACACATATCCCAAGGACAATACTTCGGGCTGCACGGCCGAAGCATGTTCACTCCGCGACCACCGCAACGAATTATTGGAATTAGGGTATGAAATAGTCGGTGTCAGCAAGGACTCGGTCGCATCACACAATAAGTTTATAGAGAAACATCAGCTGAATTTTCCACTAATTGCCGATACAGATACTACCCTATTGCAACAATTGGGAGCATGGGGAGAAAAGAAGATGTGTGGCAAAAAATATATGGGCACACTTCGTACAACCTACTTGATAGATGAATCCGGACTTATTGCCGATATTATCTTACCTAAAGAGATAAAGACATCGGAGCATGGTCAACAGATTATAGAACGCATAAAGTAATTTAAACCTATGGTAGAATATATCAGAGGAAAAGTTGCAGAGCTGACTCCGACATATGTAGTGATAGAAGCCGGGGGTGTAGGATATGGTATTAACATTACGCTACCTTGTTTCACATCATTAGAAGGAGCGTCAGAAGCCAAGTTGTTAATACACGAGGTTATACGCGAAGATGCATGGGTCTACTTCGGGTTTCTTGAAGAAAGCGAACGTGTACTGTTCCGATTATTATTGGGGGTATCGGGTGTGGGATCAAACACAGCCAGAATGATATTATCATCATTACCAACAATGGAATTGGAGCAAGTAATCATCACCGGAGATGTCAAGAGGCTCAAAAGTGTCAAAGGGATTGGAGCAAAAACAGCAGAAAGAATAATTGTAGACCTAAAAGATAAAATAAAACCCGGTGATTCTACGTTATTACAACAGCAGGTGTCGAAAAGCGAAGACTTTGATGAGGCGTTGGCCGCAATGGTGATGTTGGGCTTTCCACGTCAGGCAGCGCATAAGGTGCTAACAAAGCTCTATAATGCCAATCCCACATTAAAAGTAGAGGATGCCATAAAAAAAGCGTTGACAATGATGTAGCACTCCCTCATTGTTTAAAAGCGTTGAGCAATAAGTAGCAGCTTGACGATTGAGTGCAGATAGACCAATGAGGCAATCGGGAAAGTATAAATTAAAATATAAAAAGCGAGCGACAATAATATTGACGAGCGTTGTGTTGGCAATGATGGCTATAGCTGTCAAAGCTCAACGTATAACACCAACCGGGGTAAATGCTCCGGCATTGCCTTCGTCGATTGTTGCCACATCTCCGTCTGCCACTGATACAGTAACGACACAATTCCCTGTACAGCCTACTGTTGCTGAGCGCTATGAAGATTTAATGAGAGGAAATAGCGCGGTTGACTTATCAACACCATCCAATATTAAAACAGAGGCGGAATATGACCCAATTACAGGAATATATGTTGTTCGAACAAAGGTAGGCAATCATGAGATTGCCACTCCATTTATGCTATCGGAAAAACAATACAACGATTGGCAGTTGCGCAAATCAATGGAGGAGTATTATCAGAAACGCAACAGAGAAAGCATTGAACAGAAAGATAAGGAGCCTTTCAATATACTTGATATGAATTTTGCACTTGGACCATTGGAGAAAATATTTGGTCCGGGTGGTGTCCAACTGAAGACTACAGGGTCTATTCAGTTAAAAATGGGTATAAATTCAAATAAGACCGATAATCCGTCATTATCGGTCAATTCTCGTAGAAAAACTTATTTCGAATTTGACCAAAAGATCCAAGCAACAGTAGCTGCATCGGTTGGTAACCGTTTGAAATTCAACATGTCGTATAATACCGATGCTACATTTGATTTCGATTCAAAGAATTTAAAACTTGCCTATGCCGGGGAAGAAGATGATATCGTAAAGAATATTGAGGCGGGTAATGTGTCAATGACAACCGGTTCATCGTTGATACGTGGAAGTACCGCATTATTCGGCTTGAAAACTACATTACAATTCGGCAAATTAACGGCTACAGCGTTGGTATCGCAACAGAATTCCGAGTCAAAGACAGTAAACACAAAAGGAGGCGCCCAAACGACTGAGTTCCAATTTAATGCCGACCAGTACGATCAAAATCGGCACTTTTTCCTGTCGCAATTTTTCTATCACAATTATGATCAATTTGCCTCACGATTACCCATGGTCACTTCAGGAGTGCAAATTACAAGAATCGAAGTATGGGTTACCAATAAAAGCGGCAACTATAATGAATCCCGAAATCTCGTAGCATTTGCAGATATAGGGGAATCAAATTATTTGACAAATAGTTATTGGATCCCCAACACGTCGTTGGTTAATCCGGCCAATTCGTCAAATAATCTTTTATCTGTAATAAAAAATGAATATCCCGATGCCCGTAATATTAACACAATTACACAGACATTGGAGCCGTTGAGAGCTTATGGCATTGAGGGAGGTAAGGACTATGAAAAGGTTGAGAGCGCACGCTTGCTAAGTTCATCAGAATATACACTAAACGCCACGTTGGGATATATCTCCTTAAAGTCGGCGCTAAATTCCGATGAAGTGTTGGGTGTGGCTTTTGAATATACGTATAATGGTCAAGTGTATCAAGTTGGAGAATTTTCATCAGATATCACAACTACGAATCAATCGCTTTACGTCAAGATGCTTAAATCTACGACTATTGATACTCGTCTCCCGATATGGCGATTGATGATGAAAAATGTGTATTCACTTGGAGCATATCAGATTCAGAAGAACAATTTCCGCTTGAATATCAAATATTTGAGCGATACGACCGGCACGATGATAAATTATCTTCCAATCGCCGGATTAAACAATCAATCGTTGCTTCAAGTAATGAACCTCGACCGCTTGGACAACAATCAAGAATCAAATGTAGATGGATTTTTCGATTTCATCGAGGGGTATACAATTCAAACGTCGACGGGTAAGGTTATATTCCCGGTAGTAGAGCCTTTTGGTTCTCATTTGGAGAAAAAGATAGGCAATCCGGCAATAGCCTCACAATATGTCTACAAGGAATTATATGATTCAACACTCGTTGTCGCACGACAGTTTGCGGATAAGAATAAGTTTGTGATGACGGGAGAATATCAAGCGTCCTCAGGTTCTCAAATACGATTGAATGCTATGAATGTGCCACGTGGGTCGGTTGTAGTTACTGCCGGAGGAGTAGAGTTGGTAGAAAACTCCGACTATACGGTAGACTATTCCATGGGTATTGTAACAATTACCAATCAAAGTATAATCGACTCAGGACAAAATATCTCAGTTACCCTCGAAAATCAATCTCTATTCTCAATGCAACGTAAGACATTGTTGGGATTGGATTTGCAGTATAAGTTCAATAAGAATTTAAATGTTGGGGCAACGTTCCTACACTTCTCTGAGAAGGCATTGACAGAGAAGGTAAATATCGGAGATGAGATAATAAATAATTCGATGTGGGGAGTCAATTTGGCTTATAATAGCGAGTTTATGTGGCTCACAAACTTACTAAATAAGATACCTACAGTTAATGCCACAGCCCCCTCACGTATAAGTTTGACCGCTGAATATGCACAATTAGTACCGCATCAACAAAAGAGTGGCTCGAATAAAGGGTCATCGTATATAGATGACTTTGAAAATGCCCAAATGGGAGTTGATTTGCGCTCACCCTATTCATGGTTTATGTCATCAACGCCATATGATCCATCGGCCGATGCGTTATTCCCCGAAGCGAGTCTAAGTAATAATGTGGCATATGGAAAGAATCGAGCGTTGCTCAATTGGTATACTATTGACCGAATGTTTACCGACCGCAACTCCTCGCTATGCCCGGGATATATCAAAGCCGACTTGAAACAACTATCAAACCCCTATGTGCGAGAAGTAACATCTCGCGAAATCTTCCCGGGAAGAGAGTTGAGCTATGGAGAGTCGAATATAGTTCAAACGCTCAATCTTTCGTTCTATCCCAATGAACGCGGTCCATATAACCTTGATGCCACCAATATTGACTCCGATGGTAATTTGCTCAATCCGGAAAAACGTTGGGGAGGAATAATGCGCCGAATGGAAAACACCAATTTTGAGCAGTCGAACATCGAATATGTTCAGTTCTGGTTGATGAATCCGTTCCTCGACCCTGAAAATCCCAATCTCGATGGAGGAGATTTGTACATTAATTTTGGTGAAATTTCAGAGGATATATTGAAAGATGGGCTAAAATCGTATGAGAATGGTATTCCGTATAATGAGACAAGTCAATATATGACCGAGACAACATGGGGTAAGGTGTCGACTCAAAATTCATTGACTTATTCATTTGATAATAGTACCGGTTCGAGAAAAGTGCAAGACGTGGGACTTGACGGGTTAAAGAATGAGGAAGAATACACAATCAGTTCATACTCAGATTATCTTGGAGAATTGCAGAGCAGAATTTCGGCAACAGCCTATGATAAGATGATGCAAGATAAATTTTCATCCTTCAACGACCCTGCCGGTGATAATTATCATTTCTTCCGCGGATATGACTACGATGAAGAACGATTGTCGGTGTTGGAGCGCTACAAGCACTACAATGGCGTAGAGGGCAACTCTCTATCACCTGATGAGGCGACCGATCCATTGTATCAATCGTCGCGCGCAGTTCCCGATGTTGAAGATGTCAACCAAGATAACACACTCAATGAGTATGAGCGTTACTTCCAATATAGAATATCTATACGTCCTGAGGACTTCGTTGTAGGGAAAAATTACATAACCGATAAGCAAGTGTCAATAGTTCCAACGCGCGATGGTCAAGACACGGAAGTTGAGTGGTATCAATTTAAGATACCATTGAACGACTATGAAAAAATTGTCGGTTCAATCAAAGATTTCTCGTCAATACGTTTTGCACGTATCTTCATGACCGGCTTTAAATCAACAACGCATCTTCGATTTGCAACACTTGAACTCGTTAGAGGAGAATGGAGGAATTATGAGTTCTCACTAAATACACGCGGAGAAGTGCCGGCAGAAGGAGAACTCGATGTTTCGGTTGTTAATATTGAAGAAAATGCATCACGTCAACCGGTCAACTATGTACTGCCTCCGGGAGTAACACGAGCCGTAGACCCTGGACAATCACAAATCACCCAACTCAACGAGCAAGCCGTGTCGTTGAAAGTGACAGGATTGGAACCTGGTGATGCAAGAGCAATCTACCGCAATACACAACAAGATTTGCGTAATTATAAACGCTTGCAGATGTGGGTACACGCTGAAAGTCAAATTGATGACGTTACAAATCTACGCGATGGAGATTTGTCACTAATTATCCGATTGGGGACCGATATCAAGAACAACTTCTATGAATATGAAATACCTTTAACTTTGACACCGGAAGGAAAATATAACAATGATTTGAACTCCGACCGTTACAAAGTGTGGCCGATAGAGAACTATCTTGATCTTGATTTACAATCATTTGTTGAGCTTAAGAAAGAGCGAAATAAAGCAAAAATGGAGGCTAACAGCAATGTTGGATATGCGACATTGTACTCAAGCCGAGATGCCAACAATGAGCGTAATAGGATATCAGTGTTGGGAAATCCATCGTTGAGCGATATTAGAGTTATGCTTGTCGGAGTACGCAACAATTCCTCGACACGCAAAGATGGTACAGTGTGGGTCAACGAGCTAAAAGTGACCGACTTTGACCAAGAAGGAGGGTGGGCAGCAAAAGCCAATATTAACTTAGGGGTCAGCGATATAGCAACACTTAACTTTGGGGCACATATAGAAACAGCAGGTTTCGGAGGAGTAGATCAATCGCTCAATTCTCGCCGTATGGACGATTATGAGCAATATAATTTTGCCGTACAAGGAGATTTGGGACGATTCCTTCCTGAAGCAGCAAAGTTGAAGGCTCCTATTTTCTATTCAGTCAGCAAGGAAAAAACATCTCCGAAATACAATCCACTTGACCAAGACGTATTGCTTAAAGATGCTCTTGACGATGCGCCCAACCAGCATGCTCGCGATTCAATCAATGCATTTGCGATTGAACATACAACAGTGCAAAACTTCTCAATCTCGGGATTGAAGTTTGATGTACAAAGTGAGAATCCGAAGCCTTGGGACCCCTCTAACTTTACATTTAATTTCTCATTTAATAAGCAATCGAAGGTAGACCCTACCACCGAATATGAAAATACAAATGACTATCGCGGGTCGTTGCAATACTCATACTCACCGTTAGTGCCTGGATTCAAGCCATTCAACTCTTTAATCAATAGTAAGAACCGCAATCTTAAATTTATTAAAGATTGGGAAATCAATTATCTGCCTACATCAATATCATTCATGACTACAATGTCGAGATATTATTATGAACAGCAGACACGCTCGGAAAGAGATGTAATGTTCCAACTTCCGGTATCAGTGAGCAAAAACTTCCTATGGGACCGTCAATTCAACTTGACATGGAATATAACTAAGTCGTTGAATTTGTCATTTACCTCCAATACATCAGCACGAATCGAAGAAACTACCGGGGCTGTTAACCGCAAATTGTTCCCCGACAAATATAAAGAGTGGAAAGATACCGTGTGGCAGAGTATTCTCTCAATGGGAACACCTTGGAGTTATAATCAAAGCTTTACAGCATCATACAAAGCACCTTTCAGCCGCATACCGGTACTTGACTTCCTCACTGCATCTGCGACCTACAATGCAACGTATCGTTGGGACCGAGGAGCCACAATTGATGACATCAGTATAGGCAACACTATAGCAAATCAATCATCACTAAGCATCGACGGCCGATTTAATTTTGAGTCGCTGTACAAGAAAATACCCTATTTGAAAGATGTAGATAAGCGCTTCACATCGGCACGAAGCAATACCAAGAAGAAAAAACAACCAAAACATTTTGAACGAACATATAAGTTGAAGCCTGATACGAGTATAATCATTAAGCACAATCTACGCACAACGAAAGTAAAAGTATCGGCTAAAACTAATGGTGGAGCAAAATTCCCGGTAAAAATAAAGGTAGTAGATGCCAATAGCATAGAGGTGTTGACGCGGTCGGATTCGGCTCTTGTATTTACTATTGATGAAATACTTAAAGAGCAGATTCCAGCATGGCGACAAGTGGCCGATTATACGACACGATTTTTGATGTCGCCACGCAATATCTCCGTTAGATGGAAAAAGACTTCTACCCTATCAATCCCATTGTTTGCACCGGAAATCGGGGATGTATTCGGTCAGTCGAATTCCTATGGTCCAATGTCACCCGGCTTGGATTTCGCATTCGGGTTTGTAGATGAAAGTTATATTGATAAAGCGAAGGAACGCGGATGGTTATTGACCGATATCGGTCAGACATCACCTGCATTGTGGTCGAATTCCGACGAGCTAAACATAGAGTTGGCTTTGGAACCAATAAAGCATTTGAAGGTGCAGTTGACATTCAACCGTACTGATTCTCGCACAAATCAAATCCAATTTATGTATGACGAAATGCCAATATCGCGTTCAGGCTCATACACTAAAACACATTGGGCACTTGCGACAGCATTGCGAGGGTCGAGTGCTGACGATGGGTATAATTCAGAAGCATTCAACAACTTCTTGAAATATATCCCAATCCTACGACAGCGAATTGAAGGGCAATATAATGGCATGAAATATCCAAGCTCAGGATTTTTGAAAGACAGTCCACATGCCGGAGCTCCATTCGATCCTACAGTAGGTACAATATCTGCGACATCGCCCGACGTGTTAATACCGGCCTTTGTTGCCGCATATTCAGGACAATCGCCCGATAATGTATATACCAATCCATTCCCATCGTTTGCCCAAGTACTTCCTAATTGGCGAGTTAGCTATGATGGTCTAATCAATTATTTTGATTTGCGTAAGCATTTCAAGTCAATAACATTCAGCCATGCTTATCAGTGTACATATAGCGTGGGGAATTATTCATCTTACCTCAACTGGGTTGGTACAGATGGAGAACGAGGCTTTATCCTTGATGAGATATCAGGAGAACCTATACCATCATCGCCCTATAATATTTCATCAGTGGCAATAACCGAGCGATTTGCGCCATTGATTGGAGTTGCCGTAACACTCAATAATGATTTGACAATAAATGCCGAATATCGCGACCAACGAACACTAACGTTGAATACGTCGGCCGGACAAGTTGTAGAAGCAACTACACGCGGGTTGACATTTGGCGCGGGCTACAAAATTGTTGGATTTAATACTGTTTTGAAAATGAAAGGCTCGCAGTCGGGAATCTCAAATGACCTAACGCTCAATGCCGAATTCTCACTTCAAAACACACAAGCATTAATACGTAAGATTGAAAATGCATATACACAACCTACATCGGGTACACGCACATTGGGAATCAATTTTACTGCAAACTATGTGCTAAGTAAACGATTAACATTAGGAGCCTATTTTGATCATCAGGTCAATACGCCTTTGGTGACAACATCGGCGTATCCGACGAGCAACTCATCATACGGAATCTCGCTGAACTTTAATTTAGCTCGATAGAAAACCTTGTTGTTAATATATGGTTAAAACTTGTCGAAATCGGCAAGTTTTACTACTTTTACGCTCAAAATAGATAAGAATCTTACCGATATTCTATTTTTGTTGATAAAGCCTAAACATGGGACAACTACTACAATTTTCAACGACAATGGAATTGCTCCGTGTGCCTGCAGACTCAGTGGTGTGCATAACGGCAGATGGCAATTACTCCACCATCATGATGGCGGACAGCGGGACGTATGTTCTGACAATGCAGTTGGGACATATCGAACATCGCATTGCTGAGATATTGTGCGAGGACCAGAACCCATTTATCCGCATCGGTAAGAGTTTAATTATAAACCACGACTTCATCACATCAATCAATCCTCAACGACAAAAATTGATATTGTCGGATGGTCGTACATTCCGCAAGGAAGTTACAGCATCGAAGGAAGCATTGAGAATGTTGAAAGAAATATTAGAGAAGGAGGTAGAAATATGAATTCCCATCATTTTGATAACGAAATCGGAGATGATGAAATAAGGATTGTCTCATCGCTTTCCCACCACTACAGAAATAATCGAAGCCAAGA
>JAFXHY010000166.1 GCA_017536215.1 Muribaculaceae bacterium
CCCTCCAAGTTGGTGTTAATCGACCAATCCGAAACCCCGCTTCACGATGTGCGTAGATTTATGGCGAGCGACTATCCTGACGTAGAGTCGCTTACTATAGTAGCCGACATTACGCATAAAATGCGTATGGAAGAGCTGTTTGCTCGATATCGCCCGAATTATGTGTTTCATGCAGCGGCCTATAAACATGTGCCAATGATGGAGGATAATCCCGGCGAGGCTATCAGAAACAACGTAGAGGGTACGCGCATCATTGCCGACCTCGCTGTGAAGTATGGCGCGGAGAAGTTTGTAATGGTCAGCACCGATAAAGCTGTAAATCCTACCAATGTGATGGGCTGCTCGAAACGTATTTGTGAGATTTATGTGCAGTCGCTTGATATTGCTATTAAAGCCGGCAGGGTGAAGGGAGTGACACGTTTTGTTACTACTCGTTTTGGCAACGTATTGGGGTCAAACGGGTCGGTAATTCCGATTTTCAAAGAGCAGATAAAGCGAGGCGGGCCAATCACAGTCACTCACCCCGATATATTCCGCTATTTTATGCTTATTCCGGAGGCATGTAAGCTTGTGCTTGAAGCCGGAACGATAAGTCAAGGTGGAGAAATATTTGTGTTTGATATGGGTGAGCCGGTTAAGATTGTAGACTTAGCCAAGCAGATGATAAAATTGAGTGGTGCTGATGTGAAAATTGAATTCACAGGTTTGCGTGATGGGGAGAAACTCTATGAGGAAGTGCTCAATGAGAAAGAGATTTCTCTCCCGACAGTGCATCCGAAAATCATGATAGCCAAGGTGCGCGAATATGACTATGAGTCGATTGTGGGAGTTTACGATGAACTATATCAATCGTCGCTGACAGAGGATAATATGTCGATAGTGAAGCGCATGAAGCAACTTGTGCCGGAATTTAAGAGTCAGCACTCAGTCTACGAAGTTCTCGATAAAGAGTAGGCTTTTACCCCTTTCCCAAGTTTTTGTGGTTAATAGTCGGAGAAGAGGTTGGGCTTGATGACAATGCCCACGCGAAGTTGTGAGTGAAATTTGTTGTATTCGAGCAATCCTTCACCATATCCGTTGTAATACTGCATGAATAGATATTGGTTTTGGTTCTTGTTGAATTTCCATGCCAACTCGACGATCGTATTGTAATTGAGGTTCCAACCACGGCGTTTCACCAAAACAACAGAAGCGTGCCAGCGCTTGTTGGTAGAGATATAAGAGGTGCCGACTTGATAGATACCGCAGTAGTCGAGAATGTCCTTATTGTTCTCGCCATCGACAATGGGAATCCAAACCTTGCCATGAACACTAAGATTGTTGTCGATGATTATATTAGCTCCAAAGGTTATTTTGTTCCATGAGCGGGAGTTGATGCTGTCGCGTCCGTTGCTTTCATGCTCCAACTGTAATGACAACTTCCCGATATATCGATTTTTCACAAAAAGAGGTTTGCAAAGACCGATACCGGGGTTGAAGTTGAGGTCGGTCATTGGAAGGGATTCTTCAAGTACGTTCCAAAACACTTTTTGGGTGTAGAAAAGATACAGATAGGTGTTGCCGGGGAGTGTGCTTTTTGTCAATTTTTGCGAAATAGAGACTTGGAATTTGGCATTGGTGTTTTCGCGAGTGATTTTTTCCCCGATAGGAGGGCCGAAGGTGAAATAATTGTCCTTGTATAATGTGAAATAAGGACCTTTGTCAAATTCACGACGCATGGAGTCGGTGTTGATATATTCGTGCCCGACAGATACAATTTGAGCGCTGACATCGACCGATGCCACGATTATGGATAGTATAAATAATAGTAATGGTGAGGCTAAATTTTTCATCACTGCAAAGTTAGCCATCAAATTATATATGCGCAACCAACTTTAAAGTAAATTGTAGTCTATTAGTAGAAATTTTTGTTTAAATTTGCGACATGAAGGTATTTAATGTGATAAAAAAGAGTGGGATGATGCTCGCGGTAGTCATTAGCGGACTATTGATAGCAGTCTCATGTGGAGGGAAGAAACCCTATAAAATAGAAGGAACGGTGGAGGGCTTGGGAACGCAAAAGCTTACTGCAATCTACCATGACGGCACTGCACTAAGAGAAATGTCGACCAACGCAGTGAATTCAGTATTTCATATTGAAGGAATGGCTGAAGTTCCGGTTGTTGTTGAGGTTTATAATAATCAAAATCGTCGCATCGGGTGCATAGTAGCAGAAAATGGAGATGAGATAAATGTGAAATTTAAAGCCGGTGACCCTCTATTTATGGAAGCAGAAGGGAATGAAACTTCAGAATTATTGGGTGAATTTCTGAAGAAAAATTCCAAGTCGCTCAATAGCGCAATCGAAAAGCAGATAATGGTGGAGCCTGCAGCCGAATTGTCGGGAGTTTTGGCGGGCTATTATTATAATATCGGTGAGGATGTGGTGCGTGCCGATTCTATTTTGTCGCTTTTTGACTACGCGACTGTTACCAATACTCCGATATTGCGAAGCAAAGCAGAAACGGCATCGCGTTTGTCGGGAGGCGGTCAAACCGTGGTGCCACTCGAATTGTATTCAACCAACGATTCTATCGAGCGTTTCGAGCCGTCGACAAAGACCAATACGCTATATGTGTTCACCGATATTCACACCATGCCCGATTCGATATTGCATTTTGCCGATTCGATGGCTCGTGATATAGAAGTGGCAATGATACGTCTGTCGGTCGACACATTCGGCTGGCACAAAGATGCACGAAGATTTTCCAAAAAGGTGAAGCATTTCTGGGCACTCGGCGGAGCTGCCGATGCTCGATTGGAATGTTTTAATATCCCTTCAGTGCCTTATTTTGTATTAGCCGATACGATTGCAAATCAGATATATCGCGGCTCGAAATTTCCGGTGCTACCCCAATAACCTAATAGACAGAATCTGATACCATGCTTGCCAAAACTTATGC
Source organism: Muribaculaceae bacterium (assembly GCA_017536215.1). Classification (GTDB taxonomy): domain Bacteria; phylum Bacteroidota; class Bacteroidia; order Bacteroidales; family Muribaculaceae; genus JAGBWK01. Next base: position 2,943 of record JAFXHY010000166.1, read on the forward strand.
CGCCGCCCTTCAGGGAATTGATGCTATCACAGTCACAGTAGAAGTGGTAGTCGATAAAGGTATCGGCTACACAATAGTAGGATTGCCCGACACGGCAGTAAAAGAGTCGGGAGAGCGCGTGCAGACGGCATTGGCGCAATCGGGGCAGGAATGGCCACGACGTCACACTGTTGTGAATCTTTCCCCGGCTGATGTGCGCAAAGAGGGTGCCGCCTACGACCTTCCGATAGCGATAGGTGTGCTTGCTGCCAATGAGCAACTGCCTGCCGATGCTTTGGGAGATTACGTCATGATAGGGGAGTTGTCGCTCGACGGGTCGGTGCTTCCGGTGAAAGGGGTTCTGCCGATGGCTATAATGGCTCGAAAGGCAGGATTTAAGGGTATGATAGTGCCGCGCGCCAATGATACGGAGGCTGCCGTGGTCAACGATATCAATGTGTATGGCGTAGATAACTTGTCGCAGGTTGTCGACTTCTTTAAAGGAACGTGTCAATTGGAGCCTACGGTGGTCAACACGCGCGAAGAATTTGCCAAAGGGCAACTAATCACTGAACTTGATTTTTCCGATGTAAGAGGTCAAGAGAATGTGAAACGCGCCTTTGAGGTGGCATGTGCCGGTGGTCATAATATCTTGTTGGTAGGCCCTCCGGGGTCGGGAAAATCGATGATGGCAAAACGCTTGCCTTCGGTTATGCCCCCGTTGACGCTTGCCGAGGCGCTTGAAACCACCAAAATACATTCTGTGGCAGGGAAATTGAGCCGTGGGTCGATGTTGATGACTTCGCGCCCGTTCCGTTCGCCTCACCACACAATCTCGCCGGTGGCGTTGGTGGGTGGCGGTGCTTCTCCAATGCCCGGTGAAATCTCATTGGCACATAATGGAGTGCTTTTCCTTGATGAATTCCCGGAATTTAATCGGTCGGTGTTGGAGGTGATGCGTCAACCGCTCGAAGATCGCCACATCTCAATCAGTCGCGCACGTTATGCCATCGATTATCCGGCCGGGTTTATGCTCGTAGCATCGATGAATCCATGTCCTTGTGGCTATTATAATCATCCTACAAAAGCGTGTACTTGCGCTCCCGGAGCCGTGCAGAGGTATTTGGGCCGCATTTCGGGGCCGTTGCTCGACCGTATTGACATACAGGTGGAGATAATGCCGGTGCCGTTTGAGGAGTTGTCGTCGCAGCAAAAAGGGGAAAGTTCGGACGAAATACGCCGACGGGTGATTGAGGCTCGCCATATCCAATCGGTGCGCTATGCCAAAACGCCCGGTGTGTTCTGCAATGCGCAGATGACCTCAAAAATGCTGCGGGAATTTGCGCGTCCCGATGATGAGGGACTTGAAATGTTGCGCTTGGCAATGGAACGCTTTGATATGTCGGCACGCGCCTACGATCGCATTTTGAAAGTGGCACGAACAATTGCCGACCTCGATAAGAGTGCTACGGTTAAAAGTCACCATATTGCCGAAGCCATCAGTTATCGTAATCTCGATCGCTCAAATTGGGGCACAGCTACCCAAAAATTCATCTGATCTAACTGAAATTATCTCGTCAGACTGAAATTATCTTGATTATC
>JAFXHY010000167.1 GCA_017536215.1 Muribaculaceae bacterium
AGCGCATCAACTCAACAAGCACGTTGTAATACTGACGCTGCAGTTCGATATATTGTATATCTGCATCCACAAAGAAATTCACATCAAGCACGAAATTAGTCAAAGTAATAGTTCCGGATTCGTATGCGCGTCGTAATAATCCCATATTATCGCTGACTACCAATGCTTTACCGTATTGCGACATTGTTTCGCGCAAATTCATTGCTTGAGCATATATCGCCTCTATTCTTTTTTCTAATTTTATTTCCTCAACTCGCTCGCTAAACATTGCAGATGTTTCCTCTGCGGTTGCGGCTTTGCGCTCTTTTGACGCCCTCCATATTGGCAAACTCATTCCAAATGTAAATCCATTGAACGAGTCTCCGGCTTCATTTTCATAAAGATATCCTATGCGAAATCCGGGTAGCGCACTTTTTGATGCCACATTTTTGCGCGCTTTTGCTACTAAAGAATTGTTTTTAGCATCAAGCAATGTGGGGTCATTCGATCTTGCCACCTCAAGATATTCAGCCATCGGCTTTAATTCGACCAACGGGAATTGCGATGGGAAGGTTGATATCTCTATTTCACTTGCTGTTGACATCAATTCTGCTATTAGCGTGTCTTTACCTCTTTGCGCTTCTTGCAATTTCAGTTTATAACTTGCCAATTCTATTCGCATCTTGTTGACATCTAAGATACTGACATCACCTCGCTGATAATTAGTTTCCAATGTTGACAACAACTTATCGCAACCTTCTACTGCCGACTGAAATCTATCAATTGTTTGATTAGCGGCAATAATATCAACCAACAACGTACGCAATTTCAATCGTTGTTCATTGCGCTCTGCCTCATTAATATATTGCAATCCTGCTCGTTCTAACGCTATTTGCTTCTTTCGCGCACCATATACGCCAAACCATTCAAACGACTGTGAAACAACCAGTTCATGGCCTCTCTCCCCCGCTCCATTATCTTTGAATTCATATTCAATTTCAGGGTCTTCAAGCACATTAGTTGCATTGAGTGCCGCTATTGATGCCTCCATTTGTCTATTCGACAATTCCAACTGACAGTCATTCCCAAGCAAAGATGCCACAATTGCATCAAAATCAGTAGCTAAAGCCGATAGAGGCGTTAAGCTAACCAATAAAATAATTGCTATTTTTCTTATATTGTTCCTTTCGGCAAACATCTGTTTATTAATCATTTAAAATCAAACTTGTCCATTTTGTTGCAACAAGTGTAAATTTTTCAAAGTGCAAATTTACACAAAAAGTCAGCGCCAACAAAATGGCACCGACTTTTACTATATTCTAACTAAGTTTTTTCTACTTCCTCTATCTGTATTGAGCCTTTAACAGTCGACTTTTTGTACAATATATACAAAATTGGCACAATAAATAGATTTAGGAATGTAGACGAGGCAAGACCGCCAAGGATCACTGTTGCCAATGGTGATTGTATTTCATTTCCGGGGTCTCCTCCACGAAGTGCGAGTGGAATTAACGCAAGGGCCGATGTTAAAGCAGTCATTATTATAGGCATCAAGCGATCAAGAGAACCTTTTATCACTGCATCTTTTACTGTGCAACCATCCGCGATCAACACATTATAATGCGATATCAACAACATTCCATTGCGTGTGGCGATACCCAATAGAGCCACGAAACCGATAATTGCAGGAATATCCAAATCCAAGCCTGTCAATTGCAAGATAATGACACCTCCAATCATTGCCAAGGGGATATTAACCAAAATTATCAACGATTGGCGAATATTCTTAAACTCAAAATACAACAAGCCCATTATTATAAGTATTGCCAACAACGATGCATATACCAATCTCATTGTCGCTTCTTTGGCTTTTGCCGATTGTCCGGCATCTTCTATTATATAACCTTCCGGAAGTTGGATTTCTGATTTCGATTTTCCTTTGATTTCCTCAACCGCACTCGTCACATCCCTTCCTTCAATATTAGCCGAAACTATTATACGTCGACGACTATCTTCGCGATTTATTGTATTTTGGCTTTCAGTGTATCTCACTTCTGCAATATCATTCAAACTGACTTTCCCTCGCGAAGTGTCTACTGTTACCAATTGAAGACGGTCCACCAATTCTTCTTCCGGTATATCATATTTTACCGTTATATCACGAGGATATCCATCGAGATATACCTGCGACACCACTATTCCCGACATTGCAGCATTCAATGCATCATTTAACATTGACGGAGTTACTCCATATCTCGCCATCAATTGCCGACGAGGGGTAACCGACAATTCCGGACGTGCAATTTGCTGTTCTATTGCCACATCACGCAATCCTTCAGTCCCCTCCATTATCGCTTTTAGATCTTTGGCAACTGAATTAAGCCGCTCAAAATCTTCTCCATAGATTTTGAATACTATTGGCGACTCCGACCCCGACAACATTGCATCTATACTGTGGGAAATTGGTTGTCCGATTTCTATATTGACTCCCGGAATCACCGACAAGCGTTGACGCAAATCGTCGGCTATCTCTCCGCGACTTCTATCTCCCAATGTGTAGGGTGCTTCGATTTCCGAAACATTCGTGCCAAACGAGTGTTCATCAAGTTCTGCACGACCCGTTTTACGTGCCACTGTCTCTATTTCCGGCACTTCTAATATTATTTTCTCTGCAAGGCGACCTATTTCGTCACTCTGATCAAGCGATATCCCCGGCAATGCACTTATATTGATAGTAAACGAGCCTTCATTAAATGATGGCAAAAAGCCACGCCCCATATTTATCAACATAAAAAATGCGGCTATAAACATCACCCCGATTATTGCCAATAGTGACACTTTATGATGCAACGACCAATTTAATCCTCGGCCATACAACCGTTTCAACCAACGCATTGTCACCGGTTCGCGTGTCAAAGCGGCCTGCGATTTCTCTGTACCCAACAAATAGCTGCACACCACAGGGGTAATAGTTAATGCCACCACTGTCGAAGCCACAAGTGCTATGATAAAAGCGATGCCAAGAGGAACCAACATTCTACCTTCTACTCCCGACAAGAAAAACAAAGGCATAAATCCCGCTATGATTATCAACGAGGAATTAAATATCGGCATTCTCACCTCCTTCGATGCATCAAACACTACCGATATCATCCCTTTGCGTTCGCTTTCAGGCAGCTTGCGGTTTTCTCTCAATCTTCTGCTGACATTCTCAACATCTACAATGGCATCATCAACAAGCGACCCGATTGCTATCGCAATTCCGCCCAACGTCATTGTATTGACGGTTATTCCCAATAGATGAAGTATCAAAACCGTTATTAATATAGACATCGGCAATGCTATCAACGAGATTGTAGTTGCTCTCACATTCATCATAAAGAAGAACAATACAATGATTACCATAATTGCACCCTCAAAAAGCGAAGATGACAAATTGGAAATCGAGCGATCAATAAAATCTCGTTGCGCAAAAATATCTGTTGCTATATTCAACTCCGAAGGCAACGTCTCTTTTGCCTCATTTATCAAATTTAGCAATTGCTCTGTCAGCTCTATTGTGCCTACTCCGGGCTGTTTTGTAATGGTCATTATCACCGCCGGATTTCCACGATATGATGCAGCCCCTACTCTGGGGGCTTTATCACCACTTTCTACTCGGGCAATATCATTTACTGTGATAATTTCTCCACTTTCTGCTCTGATTACTGTACTACCGAGTGCATCCATATCAATAGTTGCAACATCAGCCTTGACTACATATTCATTACCATACCCCTGGATTATACCTCCGGCATTATTAGTATTAAAATCACTGAGAGCATCAACCACTTCGGTTAGTGTCACTCCGCGATAACGCATCTTGGCTTCATCAAGCAATATCTGATACTCCTCTTCAAGACCTCCGAGCACCGACACTGACGACACCCCCGACACTCCTTGCAACATTGGGCGTAATCTTTTATCCGCTATTGTGCGTATCTCTTTCGTGTCGAGAGTATCACTACTTAGAGCTACAATCAAGATTTCTCCCAATATTGACGATTGCGGACCTATCACCGGTGTTTCTGCCATTGGAGGCAATTGCTCCTTGACTCTTACCAGACATTCTGCGATTGCCTGACGTGCCACTAATGGCTCCGTATCTCCTGTAAATTGTATATTAACAACCGAGAATCCCGCTGTCGACGACGACCTTACGCTTTCAACACCCTGAGCTCCGGCTACGGCTGTTTCAATCTGATACGTAACCATTTTTTCTACCTCCTCTGCTGCCATACCGGGAGCTTCGGTCATTACTACAACTGTCGGAGCATTCAAATCCGGGAAGATATCGACTTCGGTGCGAAGCAATGTCATCATTCCGGAGATGAATATGACTACCGATAGTAATATTATAATCAGTCGATTGCTAAGCGAAAATTTTATTATACCATTAAGCATAGTTGACCGATTTTAATGATTATGGGTGTGACCGGGCACTGCGACTCCCGCATTTTCAGCCAATCTTACAAATGTGACACCTTCGGTCACCACTGAATCTCCACTTTCTATTCCTATTATCTCTACAAGTTCGCCATCCGTTGCTCCTACTTCTACCGGGACTCTACGATAATGGTCACTATTCGGTTCTTTTACATACACCATTTTCTGTCCCATTCGGTCAGAAATAGCCGATTTAGGCACTGCAATCACCTCTTTTACTGTTGTTGTGGGGAGATACACTTCTGCATAGCTACCGGCTACAACATTTTCCATTGCCGGCAATTGGAAGAACATGCTGACATAGCCCGGCGCACTTGCCGAAGATGTTACACCTCCCGATAATGCGGTCGCCTCTACCATATCTTCTATCTGAGGGAACTTCACATTAATTGTCGATATTTTTCCTAATTTTGCAACTTCGCGCGATGCCACATCTACTCGCAATGACATCCCGCCATCTCCTACAACTTGTCCTATAATATCGCCTGAATTAGCATAGCCACCCTCTCCTACCGACAATGTTGTGATTACACCAGTCATCGGCGCGGTTATCACACTTCCCGCACCTTCTGAAAGACTGTTTTTCGCACGTTCTAAATTAGCTAATGCCGCATTATATTCTCCAACGGTAATAATTCCTTCTTCTCGCAAAGGAGATAGGCGTTCCACCTCTTTTTTAGCTGCGTCATATTCAATTTGAGCGGCTCGCAATTGGTCTCCACCTGCCATCCCTTCTGTTGTGATTTTTCCGATTCGAGTTCCTTTCACAACCTTAACTCCTGAAGAAATGCCTTTTGAATATGTAACCTTTCCCGACATAGGAGCGGAAATTACACTCTGATTCGACGGATTGAACACAACCTCTCCCGATGCCGCAATCGTTACCGCAAAATCCTTTGGGGCAACTTCTGTCACCTTGATTCCGAGTTCTTCAGCTTGATGATTATGAATCACAATCTCTCCTTCATGGTGCGATTCCTCCTCTTTATGCTCTATTGTGGTGGATTGTTCTACTTTATGATGATAGTCGTGATTGTGACCTTCATGATTATGATTATGATGTACATGGTTATCCTCATGTTCATGTCTTGATTGTGAACCACAACCCGATACTACTAATGCAATTAATGCTACAAAAATGCTGATATATTTCATATTATACGATTTTTAGTGATTACACAACGACACATCTTCGACATGCCATTATGCCTTCTCTGTATTTTCCCACAAAATTAAAACGTGATTTAAGTAAAAATGTGTCAAATTCACACACATGCCGGCGAACCGCGCGTAGTTTGGGCTTGACAGTATTTCTCAGTCAACTCCCCAATCGAATATACTCCGGAATATTGATTATCTATCACAATTTCCGGTTCCGATAGATTTACAACACAATCAACTATTTCACAGACAAATAGTGCTGCATCACCTACCGACAATTGTGCTTTCCCAGCTATCAGGGCATCTGTTAAATGCATTCCGCATATCGATGTCTCATCGCTATGCGTTCCTTCGCAATCATGGTGATGACAATTATCATGATTGCCGGTTATAGTGATTTCCACATCACTATGTGTCAAAAAAAATGCATGACCGGCGCCATCATGGTGATGGCATTGAAAAACTGATACACAGCAAATCAACACCAACATCATTACTGACAATATTTTGGTCATCTTTTCCATCACTACAAATGTACGAAAATTTAGATTCTTCTCAAAACTTCATTTAAAATATTTGAACTTTTTCTATTAGAACATGTTTTAATATCAAAGAGTAATTAGAGTCTTATACTAATTTTCTTTATTACATCTAATTAATATCATTATAAACCTTGTAGAATTTTCTGAAACCTAAATTGGTCATTTCTCTAAATTCTCTCAAAATCTAAAAAATTATGACCTACTCTCTGCCGAAACTCCCCTATGAAGCCAACTCGCTAGCCCCGGCAATTTCCGAACGAACTATTGATTTCCATTACGGAAAACATGAAAAAGCCTACATTGACAATCTCAACACATTGATAAAAAACACAGAATTTGAGGACGAACCTCTCGAAGAAATAATTCGTCGAGCAGAAGGTCCACTATTCAATAATGCATCTCAAGCTTGGAACCATATTTTCTACTTTTTCTCTTTCTCTCCCGACGGAGGAGGCGAACCGACAGGCGAACTTGCTGAAGCCATTCGTAGAGATTTTGGCTCTTTCAAAAATTTTAAAGAAGAATTTGAAAAAGCCGGAGCTTCAATATTCGGGTCAGGATGGGTATGGCTTGCTCGCGATGACTATGGATATCTGCAAATCATAAGCGAATCAAATGCCGGAAACCCGCTACGTATGGGACTAACTCCACTACTGACTTTCGACGTTTGGGAACACGCTTACTATCTCGACCACCAAAATCGACGCTTGGATGCCTTGCGACATCTTTGGAGCATCATTGATTGGGATATTATCGAATCCAGATTCTGATTACTATATTTGGCTGTAATTAAGCACTATGATTGTAAGCATAATGTGATTTAGACCGGAGGAGGTACGCGCGAGCGCATCTCCTCTTTTTTTTAATGTCAAAAAAATACATTTTAAAAATTATTTTTTTGCTTTAAAATTATTTGTAGTTGACTTTATTTATTAAATTTGTAGAGTTTATTTAATTATAACCCATAAAACACAAGTATATCATGAAAGAAAACATTCGCAAAGAGTTTAAGAACCATTTTGGATGCGAAGGTACATTGTATGCCTCTGCCGGACGTATTAACCTTATTGGAGAACACACCGACTACAATGGTGGCTTCGTGTTCCCCGGAGCTATCGACAAAGTCATTATGGCTGAAATCCGTCCCAACGACTCCGACAAAGTACGCGTTTATTCTATCGATATCGACGACTATGTTGAATTCGGGCTCAATGAAGAAGATGCTCCCAAGCAGCAATGGGCACGCTACATTTTCGGTATTTGTCGCGAAATAATCAAACGTGGTGGTGTTGTTAAAGGTTTTGACGCTGTTTTTGCCGGAAATGTCCCTCTTGGCGCTGGTCTCAGCTCTTCTGCAGCACTCGAAAGTTGCTTCGCTTTCGCGCTAAACGACCTCTTTAACAACAACGCTATTGACAAATTTGAACTTGCTCGTATCGGTCAATCTACTGAGCATAACTATTGTGGCGTTAACTGCGGTATAATGGACCAATTCGCTTCTGTATTCGGCAAAAAAGGCAATCTCATGCGCCTCGACTGTCGCTCTATGGAATTTGAATACTTCCCATTCAACCCCCAAGGCTACAAACTCGTGCTCGTTGACTCTGTTGTTAAACACGAACTCGTTGACTCTCCCTACAACAAACGTCGTCAATCTTGCGAACGCGTTGCTAAACACCTCGGTGTTGAAACTCTACGTGATGCAACTAAAGAAGCTCTTGAAGCTGCTAAATCTGAAATTTCTGAAGAGGACTACTCTCGTGCTAAATTCGTAATTGAAGAAAAAGAACGCGTTCTCGATGTTTGCGACGCACTCAACCGTGGCGACTACGAAACAGTTGGACAGCTCATGTATGCTACCCACACCGGTCTCTCTAAAGACTACGAAGTAAGCTGCGTAGAACTCGACTTCCTCAATGATATTGCTAAAGAATGTGGCGTTACCGGTTCGCGTATCATGGGCGGTGGCTTCGGCGGTTGCACTATAAACCTCGTTGCCGACGACAAATACGACAACTTTATCAGCGAAGCTGTTAAGCGATTCAACGAAAAGTATGGTCACGAGCCAAAAATCTACGATGTTGTAATCAGCGACGGTGCTCACAAAATTACTGAATAATAAAACAATATTCCTATGAATATCTCTAAAGAGATTGTAATGTCACCAAAAGGTGACATTACTCTTTATTCAATAACTAATGCTTCCGGGGCGCAAGTTGTTCTATCTTCCCTCGGTGCCGGCATTAACAAAATCATAGTTCCCGACAAAGATGGCAATATGACCGACGTGATCCTCGGTTACGAAAATCCTTGCGATTACGACAACGATGGTCCTTGCTCAGGAAAAACTCCCGGACGCTACGCCAACCGCATCAAACATGGGAAAATAACTATTGATGGAAAAGAGTACAACCTTCCTATCAACAACGGACCTAACCACCTCCATGGCGGGCCCGAAGGTTTCCAAAACAAAATTTGGAATAGCGAAGTTGTTGGAAATAGTGTAGTATTCACTCGCGTTAGCCCCGACGGAGAAATGGGTTACCCCGGCGAAGTTTTAGCCAAAGTTACCTATACATGGGACGACGAAAACCGACTCTCTATCGACTTTGAAGCAACTACCAATGCTGCTACCTACATCAACCTCACCAACCATGCCTACTTCAATCTTGGTGGACACGACAATGGCAACATAATGGAGCACCTATTACAACTTAACTGCTCCAACTACTTGCCTACCGACCCATCGGAAGCTCCACTTGGCTACATTGAGGCTGTTGCAGGTACACCTATGGACTTCACTTCTCCGAAAGCTATCGGTAAAGAATTATTCGCCGACTTTGAAGCGATAAAAATCGGTAAAGGATATGACCACTGCTTCGTTGTTGACAACTGGGTGAAAGGTCAGCTCAAAGAAATAGGCACTTTGACCGACCCCGTCAGCGGACGTTCTCTTACCATACATTCTACTCAGCCCGGAGCTCAAGTATACACCGGCAACTGGCTGACAGGCTCCCCCAAAGGTAAAGGTGGCAAAGAATACAAGGATTATGACCTCGTGGCAATTGAGTGCCAAGGATTCCCCGACGCCCCCAATCAGCCATCATTCCCCTCACAACTTCTTCTCCCGGGTGAAACCTACAACCAAACTATCATCTACCATTTCAAAGCTTGATAAATATTTTATTCAAACATATTAACTGAAATGAAACCAACATTATTTGTACTTGCTGCTGGTATGGGTAGCCGATATGGTGGACTCAAACAGCTCGACCCACTCGGTCCCAATGGAGAAACAATCATGGACTATTCTATCTATGATGCTATCCGTGCAGGATTCGGTAAAATAGTTTTCGTTATCCGCAAAGACTTCGAACAAGATTTCCGCGAAAAAGTTCTCGCTAAATACGAAGGTCACATCCCCGTGGAAGTTGTTTTCCAATCTATCGACAAACTCCCCGAAGGATACACTTGCCCTGAAGACCGCATCAAACCTTGGGGTACTAACCACGCCGTACTTATGGGCAAAGAAGTTATCAACGAACCTTTTGCAGTAATTAATGCCGACGACTTCTACGGGCGTGATGCTTTTGCCGTAATCGCTCAAGAACTCATGCGTCAACGCGAAGGCAAAGGCGACTACTGCATGGTGGGATTCCGCGTTGGTAACACTATGACCGAAAACGGCTCTGTTGCTCGCGGCGTTTGCGCTACCAACGAAAATGGTCTTCTCACATCAGTTGTTGAACGCACTGCTATCTCCTACGATAAAGACCACAACATTGTATTCACTGATGAAAATGGCGTTGAGCAAACTCTTCAACCAAACACTCCGGTTTCAATGAACCTTTGGGGATTTACTCCCGACTATTTTGAATACTCTGACCGCGAATTCAAAAAATTCCTTGATAAAGATATCAATACACCCAAAGCTGAATTCTTCATTCCTCTTTGTATTGACACACTTATCAACTCCGGAGAAGCAACTGTTAAAGTTCTCGACACCGAATCTCGTTGGTTTGGCGTGACCTATGCTGCCGACCGTCCCGGTGTTGTAGAAAAATTTGCTGCGCTTCATGCTTCAGGTGAATACCCCACCCCTCTCTTCGGTTAATAGCCTTAAAATTTTATCCATAGATAATCATCAAGAAAGCCCACAATAGTGGGCTTTCTTTTTATATATTGACAATTAAGCTATTACACAAAAGCCGCCATGAATAATATTAATATTCACAGCGGCTTAAGTATTTTATTTATAATATAGCCTATTAACGGCCTGATTCATGTATCATGCCGGCAAGACGGCGATTGAACAAATCTTGAGATAGAAGATTTTCCATTGTCAAGTGCATACGATAGCGCCAGTAGTGACGTGGATTTGCCGGAACGTTGATTTGTTCCTCAAGAGGATTATTGCGACGTAATTCTCCATCCATCGACAACCAATCCTGCAACGGGAGGATGCAAAGCATTGACGGTGATTTCAAGTGAAGAGTAAGTATCTTTTCGCAAATCCAAGGCTCTGCAAATTGCGGAGCGGCACCTCCTTCATGAAGCATATTATTGTAGAAATGCTGAGTCTTTTCCCCATTCTCTTCCCACCATTGACGGATGCCGCCCATATCGTGAGTTGATGTCGTACATACTGAATAATACGGATAGCCCCATGTGTTTCCAAACTCCGCTTGAGGATCTTTGGGCATTCGCTGAATTTCAAGCGACAAAATCTCAAGTGCATTCATCACAGCCGGAACGCAATCAGGAATCATTCCCAAATCCTCTGCACAAGTCAACATATCTGTAGCTTCGGTGAGAGGTGGAAGTTTCCACATTGCCTTGCCATACCAGAAATCATTGTGACGATGATAATAGAAATCATTGTATAAACGATCGAAACACCAGCGTTCGTAGTCATTAAGCGCTCGATAGGTATATGTAAATTGAGCCGAAATACGTGGATGGAATTTACCCTTTTCGTAGGGGTCTTCAACAAACAATACTTGGTCAATCAAACCGAGCAAACCATTGCATAAATGCTCATTGTGATCATTCTTTTCTTGAGTTGCAAAGAAATCTACGACCTTACGTTGTGTATTAAACTCTTCCTTCAACTTATAACGACCATATCCTACGTCATAGAGGAAACGATCTTTTACTTCTCCTACTTTATCTCCGAAGAAATCGCTGAGGAAGTAATCCATTATATAGGGTGTAGATTGCAAATCAACATCAATCCAGAAATCATAATTATTGCGTAACTCATCGGGAGTATATGGCAATGCCGGATTAAACACGCCTAACAATCCATGAACAGCATCCATAGGAATTTGCCATATACGGAAGAAGCCAAGCACGTGGTCGATACGATAAGCATCAAAATATTCCGACATTTTGCTGAAGCGCTGACGCCACCAGTTGAAGCCATCTTTATTCATCTCCTCCCAGTTATAAGTCGGGAAGCCCCAGTTCTGACCGAGAACAGAGAAATCATCCGGTGGTGCTCCGGCTTGACAATCAAGGTTAAACAAACGCGGGCAAAGCCATGCATCTACGCTCGTGCGAGATATACCAATTGGAATATCACCCTTAATAGCTACACTTTTTGAATGAGCATAGTCGCGCACCTCACACATTTGTTTGTCAAGGTTGTATTGCTGATAATATACAAAGTTGATATCATTGATATTCTCGTCTACAAACTTCTG
>JAFXHY010000168.1 GCA_017536215.1 Muribaculaceae bacterium
CCGACTTGTTGAAATAGGATTGGAAGAAAGTTATAGAACTATAAGAGAGCCCAAGTAGGGTTGAAATATATGATATAGTTTAGGGAGCTACTATGGTGGTTTCCTAAATTTTTGTTGTTATTGGGAACAAGAAGGTGGCGTGTAGGGAGAAAATGCCGGTAATATAGTTAAATAGTGTTAAATGTGGGATTTTTTATTTGGAAAATTATGTTTTATAACATAAAAAGTGTACCTTTGCATCAGTTTTTCATGGTATTAGATTTAAGGTAAGAAGATTATTCGTCGTGATGACGAGTAATTTTTTTTTTGTGCTTACTTCAAAATCCCTTTTTAAATTCGTAAATTTGCAGAAATAACAAATAGAGCAACTACACAATAAGATGTGCCGAGTTGTAGTCGATGTTGTTATGTTGCAGGACTACAACAAGTTGCAGAGAAGATTGCAAAGGTGGTGCGAATAATTATTAAACAAGTGAAAATATTTCGGGCTCGACGGATGATATTTTTGAGAAGAGCCGCCATATAAATTAAACTAATAGAAGCGCTGCGGCGTTTAAACAGAGTAAAAAAGAAAAAATATGGAAACAACGCGTCAAGCAAAGATATCACGACTATTGCAGAAGGAATTGAGTGAAATGTTTCGTCAGCAGACATCAAAGACTCATGGAGTTATAGTATCTGTGAGCAATGTGCGAGTGACACCCGATTTGAGTCTTGCAAGAGTTTACATCTCGGTATTTCCGTCGGGAAAGGGAGCGGAAATAATAGAGAATATCAATAAGTCAAGCAAATCGATACGCTATGAATTGGCGCAAAAGGTGAGATATCAGTTGCGAAAGACTCCGGAATTGTCGTTCTATCTTGATGATTCGCTTGATTATATTGAACGTATTGATAGCTTGCTAAAAAAGGATGAGGAGTAATCTCCGCGAGCATTAAGAGGGCGGGATTATCCACAATAAAAGAATTCAATAATAAATTTAGCCAGTAAAAGAGTTGAGTCGGGTATCGCTATCCATACGCATCGCGTTGCGATATTTATTTTCTCGCAAGAGCCATGCTGCCGTCAATGTGTTGTCCTACATATCGATGGCCGGAGTAGCAATTGCTGCGATGGCGATGGTGATAGTGTTGTCGGTGTTCAATGGCTTTTCAGAATTCACGTCGGAGAGGCTGTCGCATTTCAGTGCGCCGTTATCGGTTGCTCCGGCATCAGGTAAATTGATAACAAATACCGATTCACTTTTGGCGACAGTAGAGGGGGTTGAGGGAGTTTCGGGCGCTTTTCCTGTGATTAAAGAACGGGCATTTGCCGTAGCCGGGGAGCATCAGATGCCCCTTTTGCTCTGTGGGATTAGTCGGGATGGCGTAACCGCTGAGGCATTGCGAAATCTGACAATAGATGGGACTCCGGAACTTTTATATGAAGAGGAGGGGTTGCCCAATACGGCAATATCGTCGATAGGAGTGGCGAATGGTTTGCGAGCATTTCCGGCAATCCCGGTAGATGTAGCAGTGTATGAACCTCGTCGCCATGCGCGAATTAATCCGGCAAATCCCTATGGCGCATTTCGATGTGATTCGGTAGTGGTTGCTGCGGTTTATCGTATTGACCAGAATGAGTTTGACAACGAATATCTGTTTGTGTCGATAGAATTTGCTCGCAATTTATTGGGCTATGACAGCGAAGCGACGTCGATAGAAGTAGATGTAGCCGCCGGGGCTGATATAGAGCGTGTGAGGGAGGATATATCACGAGAGCTTGGACCGGGGTATCAAGTGGCAGATAGCATGGCGCAGCAGCAAGATGCGTTTCGCATGATAAATGTTGAAAAATGGATAACGCTTCTGATGCTTATCTTTATCCTTGTTGTAGCAACATTCAATGTGTTGGCGATAATGTCGATTATGATAATCGAGAAGCGCGGCAATAGTAGTGTGCTAATATCGATGGGAGCAACTCCCGGTGTGATAGCCGGAGTGTTTGGATGGCTTAGCATGTTGATAACGACGATAGGAGGATTTATCGG
>JAFXHY010000169.1 GCA_017536215.1 Muribaculaceae bacterium
CTTGTGATTTGCCCGGTCTTAACTGGGCGCTTTCCGTAGGTATCTCATTTTTTACATTTCAGGCACTTGGATATATGTTCGACGTATACCGAGGAAGTGAAAGACCAGAACATAATTTTGTGGATTATGCATTATTTTGCTCATTCTTCCCGCAGATAGCAAGTGGTCCGATATCCACTGCATCTGAATTGCTACCGCAGATAAAAAGTGAAAAGAAATTTGTTTTTGAAAATGGTGTGCAGGGATTAAAGTGGGTGCTTTGGGGGATTTTCCTCAAATGCGTTGTTGCCGACCGTCTTGGACTCTATGTTGATACGGTCATGAATAATTATTCTCATTTTTCAGGGATAAACTGCATGTGGGCGGCAATACTATTCTCAATACAGATTTATAGCGATTTTGCGGGTTATTCTCTGATGGCCATAGGTGTGGCGAAAACACTCGGCTTTGACCTGATAAATAATTTCAGACAACCATATTTTGCGGAAAGTGTGACCCAATTCTGGCGCCGTTGGCATATCTCACTTACTCGGTGGCTTACGAAACACGTATATATTCCGTTAGGTGGCAGTCGCCGATCCAAGCCCAGGCAATATACCAATATTATGGTCACTTTTCTTGTATCGGGCTTATGGCATGGAGCCAATGTCACTTTCATCGTATGGGGCGGCATACACGGTGTGTGCCAGTCTGCGGAGAAAATGCTTGGACTCGACCCCAAGGGTAGGCACAATTCTAATAGATGGCTTTTGAAAGCCAAGCCGTTGCGTATTATTATAACTTTTCTTGTTGTCACGTTTGCTTGGATTTTCTTCAGAATGCCGACAATCGGAGAAGCATGTGATTTCATATCGCATATTTTCACAGACCATAGGGCGCAGGCATTTATGTATAAGGCTTCCAACAGCGACAAACTATTCACTTTCTTAGCAATATTCCTTCTATTTATTGCTGAGCTCAGAGCTGAGTATCTCAGAGATCGTCTCGGCTGGTTGAATTCCTCTTGGGTGCGTTGGCTCATTTACGTTGCTCTGTTTTGCATTATTTTATGTATCGGAGTGCTAGATACAAGTTCTTTTATTTATGCTAATTTCTAATATTGTGCGGATATGAGAAAGTTTCTTGTCTATATATCGGTGTTTTTTGCAATAATAATTGTTATCGACATACTTTTCGGAATTGCCTGCCGCTATCTCAACAGTCACGCAAAGGGAGGTGATACCGCCAGCCATTATGATATTACAATGAAGCAGACCGAACCGGTGCTTATAATGGGGTCGTCAAGAGCTATACATCACTACGACTGTAAGATAATGGAAGATAGCTTGGGAGTGGGTGTATATAATTGCGGTGTCGATGGCAACGGCATCCTGTTTCAATACGGGCGGCTTTCGCTTTTGTTGGAAAGATACACACCACGGATGATAATCTATGACGCAATGCCACGATTCGACATTTCGGGTGTCGACGACGTCACTCGCAATCTCGCCTGGCTACGCCGATGGTACGGACTTTCGGAAACACTCGATACATTATTCAGGGATATATCCGACTCCGAACGATTTAAACTATTGTCAAATCTATACCGGTATAATGGTGATTTTATGCAGTTGTTGTCGGATAATATTAAACCGATGCAAGAAGTAGCATACAAAGGGTACAAACCTCTGTACGGAGAAATCGATTACACCCCTGAAAAAGAATGCGAACACATAGAAGAATGGAATCCGCTGAAGTTGAAATATTTCAAAAAACTTATAGCACTCTGCAAGCAAAAAAATATTAGCCTGGTGGTGGTCTATTCCCCATGGTTAGGGAAAGAGAACTCCTTATCATTAACGCGACTCACAGAACTATGCGATGAAAACGATATTCCAATCATCGACTATTACGGTGTCGAGGAATTCAATAATAATCCGATGTTGTTTCAAGATGCTTCCCATCTAAATGATGAAGGAGCTAAAGCATATACAAAGTCTGTTGTCGGTCGTATCCGGCGGTTATCCTATTAGACGTATCCAAGCCTATTTCAGCAAGTCGGGGCGGAGACGGCGTGTACGCTCCACTGCCTGCTCATAACGCCACTCACTAATCCGCGCCTCATGACCCGACAACAAGATTTCCGGAACTTTCCATCCATTATAATCTGCCGGACGTGTATACACCGGCGGAGCAAGCAAATTATCCTGAAATGAGTCGCTCAACGCACTCTGTTCATCGCCAATCGCACCCGGTATCAGACGTACAATCGCATCGGAAATGATAATTGCAGGCATTTCACCACCCGTCAGCACATAATCTCCTACCGATATTTCGCGAGTGATAAGATGCTCGCGAATGCGATAATCTATCCCCTTGTAGTGACCGCAAAGTATGATAATATTATTGAGCATCGACATTGAATTGGCCATCGGTTGGTCAAACAGTTCTCCATCGGGCGATGTGAATATCACCTCATCATAATCACGCTCTGCCTTAAGCGCTGCAATACACCGATCTATCGGCTCTATCTGCATAACCATGCCGGCCTCTCCCCCAAACGGATAATCATCTACTTTGCGATGCTTATTGGTTGAATAATCTCGTAGATTGTGAACACCAAATTCTACAAGCCCCTTTTGTTGAGCTCGTTTGAGAATTGAGCAACCCAGCGGTGACTCAAACATTTCCGGCAATACTGTTAATATATCTATTCGCATAGTCGATTCTTTCAATATCGATTACTTTATAGCAAAGTTAACGCATTTATCTGAAAGGCACAATATATTCCTCCTATTTAAATCGTCGGCTCACAATATCGCAGCGACCTCCTTGAAGGCATACGTCAACTGCTTGCCATCCTCGCGCTCCAACGTCAACATCCCATCTCCGGCCACTCGCGCTATACGTGCCATAAATTCTCCCCCGGCATCTCGATATTTATAAAATCC
>JAFXHY010000170.1 GCA_017536215.1 Muribaculaceae bacterium
AAGAGTTATTTGAAAAGCATGAGGAATATAGTGTAACAAAACAAGTTAGCAATTTCTTATCCATTGCCCATTCTCATGCAAGTTCTTCTTAATGGTTTGATACTCAAAGAATCTTAATCAAACTACATCAAATATACGAATAAGCGAGCAAGAAATATCAAGCTTGCTTGAATATTTTTTACCGCGAGCGAAAGTATATTGGAGATTTATCTCAACAATACGAATAAGCGAGCAAGAAATATCAAGTTTACTTGAATATTTTTTACAGCGTATATTGGAGTCTATTTCACCGGCAAATACAAAATCAGTTCAATTGTTAAACGGATTTTGTATATACCTTTTTTTATTAAAATTCCACGATTTTTAGTCCTCTGAATAGTGGCGGAGGACTCGCCGATACGAATTGAATATCTTTGATTTCGACACGAAGCCCACATATTTCCCATTTTCCACCACCGGCAAATTCCATGCTCCAGTATCGTCAAACACTTTCATTACCGTTTCCATCGTTTGACCCACCTCTATTTTCGCCGGAGCCATCGACATAAACTTACTTACATACATTCTCCGATACAAATCAGGGCGGAACATGATATTGCGGATATCATCAAGTAACACTATCCCCAACAACATCCCCTCGTCATTGACAACCGGAAATAGATTGCGATTCGAGCGACTTATCACATCCACCATCTCTTTCAAACTCATCTCAGGCTTCACCGGCAAGAAATCGGTCTCTATCACCGAATCCATCTTCAGTAATGTTAATACCGCTTTATCTTTGTGGTGTGTGATAAGCTCTCCTCGCTGGGCCAAACGCATGGTGTAAATGCTATATGGCTCGAAGAACTTAATTGTGACATACGAAATTGTCGACACTATCAGCAACGGCAAAAACAAATCATATCCACCTGTCATTTCCGCGGTAAGGAAGATTGCCATCAACGGAGCATGCATAACGCCCGACATTACACCGGCCATTCCCATCAACGCGAAATTCTTTGTCGACAAATCGATTATCCCGAGATTGTTTAATAGATATGCAAAGAAAAAGCCCGCCATACACCCAACGTAGAGCGACGGTGCAAATGTTCCTCCCACACCGCCACCACCATTCGTTGCCGACGTCGCAAATGCTTTAAACAACACTATCATCCCAATGAAGGCCAAGATAAACCACGGATTATCTCCATCGGAATAGAATATCGAACCATTTACTATCGACGACGTATCTCCATCGAGCAGACCATTTATTGCTCCATAACCTTCGCCATAGAGTGGCGGAAATAAGAACACAAGACCAGCCAATATACTTCCTCCAACCAGCGTTCGTTGCAATGGCGTTGACAACCGTTTACGGAAAAAGTTTTCCATCATGTTCATCACCTTCGTGAAGTAGAGCGACACTAATCCACAGAACACACCCAATGCGATGACGTAGGGTATTCGTTGGGTGACAAACATTTCACTCTGTGTGAAATCAAATTCCACATTATATCCGGTGAACACATATGCTACCGTTGCTCCCGTTATCGATGCTATAAGAAGTGGCATCACCGACACTGCCGTCAGGTCCAACATCAACACTTCCAACGTGAACAGCAAGCCTGCTATTGGTGCTTTGAAGATACCGGCAATACCGGCCGCTGCTCCACACCCCACCAATATCATTAACACGCGTGGCGACATATGGAACAATTGCCCAAGGTTCGAACCAATTGAGGCTCCGGTATATACTATCGGACCCTCGGCTCCAACCGACCCGCCGCAGCCTATCGTCACCGAACTCGCCACCATTGACGAATACATGTTATGTGGCTTCATGCGACTCTTATTCTGCGATATGGCATGGAGTACACGTGTGACTCCGTGCGATATATTGTCGCGTACGACATATCTGACAAACAACCCGGCAAGCACAATTCCTATCATCGGGAAGATTAAATACGTATAATTCCCCTCATTAATTGTGGCATGACTGGTTACGATTGAGGCGATGAAATGTATTAGCCATTTCAGCAACAATGCTGCGAATCCGCATAGCAACCCTACAATGAATGCTAATATTATTACAAAGGTCTTCTCTTTGATATGTCGTTCACGCCATACCAAAAATCGGATTAGCCATTGCGGTGTTTTTTGTATCTTTTTTTTGCGTCCCACTTTTTCCTTTATAATTGCAGTTCATCTTTGGGGGCGTTCTAAACCCCTTTTCCTGTGAAAACTGTGCGTATAGTGTAGAGTATGATTTTGACATCTACTCCCAATGAAATATTTTCGATATATACCAAATCATATTGCAAGCGCTCTACCATTTGCTCTACGGTAGAGGCATACCCATATTTCACCATACCCCATGACGTAATCCCCGGGCGTACATTGTGAATGAGAGTATAATAAGGCACCTGTTCTACTATCTGCTTTATATAGTATTCGCGTTCGGGGCGTGGACCCACTATCGACATTTCCCCCTTCAGCACATTCCAAAACTGAGGCAATTCATCAAGTCGATATTTGCGCAGAAACCGTCCCAACGTAGTGATTCTTGGATCGTCGGGCGACGATAGTGCCGGACCGTTTTCCTCCGCATCACGATGCATCGTGCGAAATTTCAATATATTAAAGCATTTCTTTCGATAGCCAACACGCTCCTGCTTGTAAAATATACTCCCTCCGGGCGATTTTATCTTAACGGCTATTGCTATTGCAAGAAATACGGGCGACAGCAATATGAGAGCGAAAATGGAGGTTAATATATCGGCAGCTCTTTTGCATGAAGCAGTAGCCGGGGATATATCCGGTCGAGATACATCGATAAGGGGCTCGCCACTGACATTGCCGAAACTTGATTTACCCGTTATTACGTGCATGAGCAAAGGCGACACCAATATCGATTTCCCTAATGGGAATAGTTGGTTGATTAGTCGGATTGTTGCATGCGCCCCATCGCGATGAGGCATAACGATTAAGTTAACTATATTATTCTCCTGAATAACTCGTTCTATTTCTTCGATTGGATATACCGGGAGTTTGATATCGGGAGATGTCGGGGAATCATCTGTCGGATTGATATATCCTACAATATTGACCCCTTGAGCCTTCGGCATATTATTAATCTTATTGACCATATTGACCGCCGATTGTGTGACCCCGATAATCAACGTATTGTATCCCAATTTCTTTGTACGCACTCTTTTGATTAGTTGTGTCGTTACGGTCATTCTCACTCCACCAACTAATATTGTGATGATTAAGCACAGCGTGCCCAGCATTTCATAGATAGTCGCCTTATCTTCTACAATATCATCAATGAGTATTGTGAAATAAATTACAATCGAACCAATTGCTGTCGAGAAAAACGTATTGACCAATTCATCTAATCGCGAACGTTTCATCACATCGTAGTATGCCCCCGACAATGCATATATAACAAGCATCATCATCGGAAATACAATCTCACCGAGGATTACGGTCCTACTCGTGAGAAACTCAACGAGACTCCATCCGCCTACATTTTCGATAAACCATTCATAACGCAACACGTTGAACAACAATATTGCAACAATCAATGCCATTAAATCGGCAATGATACATTTCGCCCGTTGTCGCTTTTCAATTGTCACTTGCGTATGATTTTAAATGTTGAATCGTTTGAAATTTTGATTATGATTGATGGACTGGCTATTGTTGAATCATTTCTTCGGTGTTCAACCACATAGTCAACTGCATTTATAATCTCTGGCGAAATCTTTTTGAATGTTGCCGGAGATGCCTGTCCACTGATATTGGCGGAAGTCGAAACCAATGGCCGGCGTAAGGCGCGACACAACTGCCGACAAAAACGATCCGAACTTACGCGTATCGCTATACTGCCATCCTCAGCCGTTACATTTTTCGCCAGATTGATTCCTCTATCGTAGATAATCGTAGTGGGGCGGACGCTGACTTCCAACAGCTCCATTGCCACATCCGGCACTTCATCAACATAACGATATAAATCATTGCTGTTGCCCAACAACACTATTAGTGCCTTTGAATCTGCGCGCTGCTTTATCTCGTAGATACGTTCTACTGCCTTAGCATTTGTGGCATCACACCCTATCCCCCATATCGTATCGGTAGGGTATAGGATGACACCTCCACGTTTCAGCACCTCAACTGCATTCTTTATATCTTCTTCAAATGTCATAGATGTTGCTCTATTTTAAAGCAAAGGTAATAAATATTTCTTAACTTACGTGTCATTAATTTAAAAAGGTTGTTATAATCGCGTTATTTCTCCGGCTTGTTATGATTTTTTTGCTCCCTTCATATATTCAACTCGGAAATAATTCTTAAATTTGTTTCTGTAAAAATTTCTATTTCCCAATGTGTAAAATATCTCATATTTTCTATCTCTTGATTTTGGCGTTGTTGTTGTTGCCGACTAATTCTTCGGCTCAAATCAACACCGACCAAATGATGCGTATGGGGCAAAATATGATTTATTTTGGAGATTACGAATTGGCAATTCAATGTTTTAACCGAGTTATTGAAGCAAAGCCACGCACCGAGCGTGCATATCTTTTTCGCGCTATTGCATTGCTAAATCTCGATGACTACATTGGCGCGGAAGCCGATGCTTCTCGTTCTATCGAAATTAATCCGTTTATTACCGATAGCTACGAAGTTAGAGGTGTGGCACGTCAGAATTTAGGCGACTTTAATGGGGCGGTAAAAGACTACGACCAAGCTCTGAATCTTTTACGCGACAATCGAAACCTTTTATTCAATAAAGCTTTGGCGCAAGAAGCATCCGGTAATCCGGAAGCGGCTCTTGCTACATTCAATCATATCGTCGAAACGTCTCCTTCCTACGACAATGCTTATATCGGACGTGCTAAAGTTGAACTCACTTTGAACGACACGGTTGCGGCTTTAGCCGACCTGAATCATGCTATTGAAATTAATAAAAATCTCCCAAATGCTTATATTTTAAGAGCCGGTATCTTGATTGACCAAAAAGGTGATTTTGCCGCGGCTTTAGAAGATACTGACGCTGCGATTAAACTTTTACCCACAATGTCGGGATTATATATCAATCGTGCTTATCTGCGCTACAACCTCGATGATTATTTTGGCGCAATGGCCGACTATGATTATGCTATAACTCTTGACCCAACTAATCCCACCGCATATTTCAACCGTGGTTTGCTTCGTTCGGAAGTTGCCGACAACGATAAAGCTATTGCCGATTTCTCGACAGTGCTTCGCATCGACCCTAACGATGTTCGGTCACTCTATAATCGTGCAATGCTGTATCGCACAACTCGCAACTACGATAAAGCTATTGCCGATATTAATAAGGTCATCGAGGCATTTCCCGATATGTCGGCACCGGTGTTCTTCCGATTTGAGATTTATGACGAAATGGGAAATAAATCTCAAGCAATGCGCGACTACGACAAAGCGATGGCTCTTGCCAAAAAGGAAAAAATAGATTTTGACCTTAATAAAAATTCTGCCGCAAATAGTAGCGACAACGACGCATCTTTGACAGATAAAGATGCGAATCCCAACAGTACCAATTCCACGGAACATTCTCCGGAAGAAAATGCCGAAATTTTTGCCAACAGATTCTCGTTACTAATCACTGCCGATAATGAATTAGATCAAGAACAGGAATTTAACAATAAAAACATTCGCGGAAAAGTTCAGGACTATAATGTCAACATTAGCATGCAGCAACCTTTCATGCTTTCATATTATTCTTCTCCTACCGAACTTGCTCCAACTACCTACTTTATGCAAGAGATTGAGAATTTGAACTCTACTCGTGCTTTGCGTATGTTGATACAAATTGTTAACAACGAGCCAACTCTCGACGACCCCGACATCGTCTCTCGTCATTTAGAATCTATTAATTATTATAACTCCTATTTAGCAACTCATCAACCTCGCGCAGTCGATTATTTTGGCAGAGGTATGGACCAAATGATTTTGTGCAACTATGAGGCGGCTGTTGCTGATTTCTCTAAAGCTATCGAGCTCGCGCCCGATTTCACCTTGGCTTATTTTGCTCGAGCTAATGCTTTGACTAAACTACTTCAACTTGCCATTGCCGATAGCAGTGCCGGCTCCTCTTACCATACTCACATGGCTCGTATTCGTAATATTTTTGCCGATTACGATAAAGTCAGTGAATATTCTCCTCGCTCCCCATTCGCTCATTACAACAAAGGAATTTTATATGCCGATCTTGGCGACCTCGACGCTGCTCTCGCTGAGTTCTCAAAGGCAATAGAGCTTAAATATGATTTTGGTGAAGCTTACTACAATCGTGGCTTTGTCTATTACAAATCAGGAAATAAAAAGGACGGCTCGGCCGATCTCTCACGTGCCGGTCAATTGGGGATTACTCAATCCTACAATCTACTTAAACGCATGAAATAAATGCTTAATTCGATTTAATTTCAAAAACAAAAATACCATGTTAACAAAATCTGACATTATTCAATTAGAGAAGAAAGGAATAAAGGTTGAAACGGTTAAACAGCAACTTGAGAAGTTCGTAACCGGATTCCCTTTCCTTAAATTGCAAGGCGCGGCAACTCCCGGCAATGGAGTGGTAGTTCTTGATGAAGATGCAGTAGAAAAATCTGTTGCTCGATGGGATTATTATATTTCCCATGGTGGTGACGCCGAAAAATTAGTTCCCGCATCCGGGGCGGCTTCTCGTATGTTTAAAGCTCTTTTCTCTTTTGTTGACTCTGATGAGGTAAAGCCCACTGATGGGAGTGATGTAGAAAACGTTATCGCTAACATTGACAAGTTCGCTTTTGCTACTGAACTTGATTCAATATTAAAAGAGAAATACGGACTCTCAGCTAAAGAACTTATTGCTTCTAATCGTGAGAAAGATGTAATTTCTGCAATTGTCAATTCTCAAGGTTTGAACTATGGCAACTTACCGAAAGCACTTTTGAAATTTCACAACTACGACGAGGGCGCTCGCACACCGCTCGAAGAACAACTCGTTGAAGCGGCACAAACTGTCGCAACTATTGATGGTAATGTGAAAATTCACTTTACAGTTTCTCCCGAGCATAGAGAAAAATTCCTCGCAAAATTAGAACAGATTGTTCCTTCATTGGAAAATCGATTTGGTGTAAAATATCAAATTGAATTATCAGAACAGAAATCGTCGACCGACACTATCGCTGCAAATCCCGATAACACTCCATTCCGCGATAATGGAAATCTCGTTTTTCGTCCCGGTGGGCATGGCGCTCTGATAGAAAACCTTAACGAACTTAAATCACCAATCGTTTTTATTAAAAATATCGACAACGTCGTGCCCGATTCTCAACGTGCCGATACTTTGCAATATAAGAAAGTAATTGGGGGCGTGCTTCTTATGGTTCGAGATAAAATCAATGCATATCTCGAAAAACTTGAAACAGGACAATATACAATTGAAAATCTGCGTGAAATGATTATTTTCATGCACGACACTCTCAATATTCGTCACAATGTGATGAAACACATGGACGACTCAGAACTTGCTATCTATATCAAGAAAAAATTCAATCGTCCTATTCGTGTTTGTGGTGTAGTGCGCAACACCGGTGAACCCGGCGGTGGACCATATATTACCTACGATGCCGACGGTTCTACTTCTCCGCAAATTCTTGAAAGTAATCAGATTGACATGACAAATCAAGAGTATGTTGAAATGATGCATAATGCAACTCACTTCAACCCTGTTGACTTGGTTTGCTCTCTCTACGACTTTAAAGGAAAGAAATTTAATCTCGTTGACCACGTTGACCATAACACCGGTTTTATTTCATCTAAATCGCTTCATGGTCGTACGCTTAAAGCTCTTGAACTTCCCGGTTTATGGAACGGTGCAATGAGCGATTGGAACACAATATTTGTTGAAGTGCCCGCTTCAACCTTCAACCCCGTTAAGACTGTCAACGACCTCCTTCGTCCCGTTCATCAAGCATAATCCTAAAAATATCTCTATCGGATAAATTTTTAAGCAAATATATATAACGTGGGAGGTTTCTTTAACAGATTCCTCCCACGTTGCTTTTTCTTTCAAAAATGATAATGGCTATGACATTCTAAATATCACAACTTGCAATCGATACTATATTAATTTGTTGGACGGCGTGAGTTCAGTGCGTCAAGCATCGTCTTTAGTTTCAATCGTATCTTTTTGAGATTTTCTATCGCTTCTATTTTTTGAGAAACACCCTTGTGGTTATGCTTTATTTGCTGTTCTGCCGCTTCTATCTTCAACCCTTTTTCCTTGACTAAAAACGCCACGTGGCGTATCTTTTCAATATCCGCAGGGGTATAGAATCGTGTGCCATGATTATTACGCTTTGGCTTGATGATTGTGAAATTTTTTTCCCAAAATCGTAATGTTGAAGCCGGCAATCCTATTATCTCTGCAACCTCACTAATTTTATAGTATTTCTTAGCTAACGTTTCCATTATATTTGATTTAATCGCGAAATATGTTTCATTAAAATTAGTCCATCACATGACCGGCATTCTCCGAGGCATTGACCATATTTGCATATTCTTCCGGGGTGAGATCTTGAAAATAATAATTCACCGGATTTTGTGGGACACCTTTAAGTCTAACCTCATAATGTAGATGTGAGCCGGTAGATTTACCGGTATTTCCAATTTCTCCTATGACATCTCCTCGTTTCACCTTCTGTCCCACTACTACATTTATCTTGCTTAGGTGGGCAAAGCGGGTAGTATAGCTGTATCCATGATTTATATCAATACAATTGCCATAAGCATTGTGCCATCCGGCTTTCGTTACAGTCCCGTCTCCTGTAGCATAAACAGGAGTCCCTATCGGTGCCGCGAAATCCATCCCGTCATGATGCTTTGATGTGCCATATATAGGATCGACGCGCCAGCCGTAGCCCGATGCCATTTGTGTCATATCCTCTTCCGATACCGGTTGTATTGCCGGGATATGAGATAAACGGTCGATATTCTGATTTATAACCTCTGCAAGTCGGTCAAATGATTGAGATTGAACATACACCTGTCGCTCAAGTAGAGCTAATTTGTTGGTCACCTCTTGCAATTTTTCTTTATCATTGAGATTATTGAAAGTTTCAGTGCTAAGACGTGGAAGTCCGCTATATCTTTGACGCGCGGTCAATGGGTCGGTTTGCATAATTACGCGATAAAGATTATTATCGCGTTCCGACAGATTGTCCATCACGGAGATTGCAGTTATCAATCTTGAGTTAAGTTCTTCAATTTGATGTTGCAATGACTCATTCTCTTTGCGTAGTTGCTTCTCTTTGGGCAAATCTATACAGATATACAACGATATTAAAATCCCTGCACTGATACCTATCCCTTCAAGAAGATATTTGGTCCATGCCCATATACGTTGACCTCGAGAAGGGTAGACCCTCTCATAGCTCTCAGTAGTTGGGTTATATCTGTAATATATTTTTTTGCTCATATTGCAATCTTATTTATTTGCGCGGATAATTCACATAAAACGATGCTATTAACCCTTACAATTTGCGAATTTAACAAAAAACACGTAATTTTGCCAATTATTTTAAGCAAATTTATATCCCTACACTCAATATAATTATTCCAATATGTTGACAGCTAAAGAAATACGCGAGTCTTTCAAGGAGTTTTTCCGTTCTAAAGGTCACCAAATTGTGCCCTCAGCTCCAATGGTTATTAAAGATGACCCAACGTTGATGTTTACCAACGCTGGTATGAATCAATTTAAAGACATTATTTTAGGAAATAAAGACGCGAAATTCACTCGTGTTGCCGACTCTCAGAAATGCTTGCGCGTTTCCGGTAAACACAACGACCTCGAAGAAGTAGGGCACGACACCTACCACCACACTATGTTTGAAATGTTGGGCAACTGGTCGTTTGGCGATTATTTCAAAGCTGAAGCTATTGATTGGGCTTGGGAATACCTCGTAGATGTACTTCATCTTGATCCCAATCGTATGTATGCTACAGTTTTTGAGGGATCTGCTGAAGAAGGTCTCGAACGCGACAATGAAGCTGCTTCTTATTGGGAAAAACATCTTCCCTCCGACCATATTATCAACGGTAACAAGCACGATAATTTCTGGGAAATGGGTGAAACAGGTCCATGTGGTCCTTGTTCCGAAATCCATATCGACTTGCGCAGCGAAGAAGAACGCGCAGCTATCTCAGGTAAAGAACTCGTAAACCACGATCACCCCCAAGTTATTGAAATTTGGAATCTCGTATTCATGCAGTTCAACCGCAAAGCTGATGGTTCTCTTGAATCTCTTCCTGCTAAGGTTATTGATACAGGTATGGGCTTCGAACGCCTTTGTATGGCTTTGCAGGGTAAAACATCTAACTACGATACCGACGTTTTCACCCCTCTTATCTCTAAAATTGCTGAGTTATCAGGGAAAAAATATGGCGACGATGCTAAAGTTGATGTCGCAATGCGCGTAATTGCTGACCATGTGCGTACAATAGCATTCTCTATTGCCGACTCTCAACTCCCCTCAAACGCGAAGGCCGGATACGTTATCCGTCGTATTCTTCGTCGTGCTGTGCGCTACGCTTATACTTTCCTCGAACAACGTACTCCATTTATGTATCGCATCATCGACACTCTTATTGAGTCGATGGGTGAAGCTTATCCCGAAATTGGAAAGCAACGCGATCTTATCATGAAAGTAATCAAAGAAGAGGAAGATTCTTTCTTGCGCACTCTTGAAAATGGAATCCGTTTGCTCGACAACGCTATTGCCCAAGCTAAAGCTAATGGCTCAACTGAAATCTCCGGTAAAGAAGCATTTGTTCTTTATGATACTTATGGTTTCCCTCTTGACCTTACTCAGCTCATTCTCAAAGAAAACAATATGACGCTCAACCAAGCGGAGTTTGATAGTGAAATGGCTGCGCAAAAACAGCGTGCGCGCAGTGCCGCTGCTGTTGAGGCCGACGACTGGGTTGTAGTCAACGAAGGTGAACAAGAATTTGTCGGTTATGATATGACCGAAGCCGAAACGAAAATTCTCCGTTATCGTAAAATTAAACAGAAGAAACAAGAATTTTATCAAATAATTCTTGCTACTACTCCTTTCTACGCCGAAATGGGTGGACAAGTTGGTGATTGTGGTACTCTTGTATGCGGAGACGACAAAATCGAAATATTCGACACCAAACGCGAGAATGGCATTGGCGTTCATCTTTCTAAAACATTGCCAACCGATCCTTCTGCTACTTTTATCGCTTCTATTAACAAAGATGCTCGTCTGGCTACTTCATGCAACCACACTGCTACACACCTTCTTCACGAGTCGCTTCGTGAGGTGCTTGGCACTCATGTTGAACAAAAAGGTTCATTTGTTTCACCCGAATTGCTTCGTTTCGATTTCTCTCACTTCCAGAAATTAACTCCCGAAGAAATTTCTAAAGTTGAAAAACTCGCGAACAAAAAGGTACGTGAAGCAATTGCGCGTGATGAATATCGCAATGTGCCAATTGCTGAAGCTATGAATATGGGTGCAATGGCATTGTTTGGTGAAAAATATGGCGATGAAGTGCGTGTTATTCGTTATGGTAGCTCTGTTGAATTGTGTGGTGGTACACACGTCAATAATACCGGTAATATTGGTATGATTAAAATCATATCTGAAAGCTCTATCGCTGCAGGTATTCGTCGTATTGAAGCTATCACCGGTGCTAAAGTTGAAAAATCAATCGATGATACTGCCGAAGTTTTGCGCCAAATGGCAGAACTCTTTAACAACGCGCCTAATCTATTGCAATCTATCAAAAAGGCAATTGAGGAAAATGCACAACTTCGTGAACAAGCTCAGGAGTATATGCAAGAACGTGTTAATAATATTGCAAAATCGCTTATACAATCAGCAACGTTAGTAAATGGAATAAATCTCATGACATTTACAGGAACACGTCTGCCGGAGATTGTGAAAAATGTAGCGTTCGCCATTCGTGCTCAAATGCCAGAAAACGCTGCCTTTGTTGCTGCTACTACCGATGTTGCCGGCAAACCGTTGTTGACTGTAATGTTGACCGACGATATCGTTGCTCGTGGTCTAAATGCTTCTGCAATTGTGCGCGATGCTGCTAAGGTTATAAAAGGTGGTGGCGGTGGTCAACCCGGATTTGCTCAAGCCGGTGGTAAAGATGCCGAAAACATTCATGCCGCATTTGAGGCCCTCGTGGCAGCAATCAAATAAAATAACTACTTAATAGTATATAAAATGTCCCTTAACACTTTTGTTGCTAAGGGACATTTCTTTTATCTCTTGTTATAATTATACTCAATATGAAGTGTAGCTAAAATAGATTGTTGATGCCAAATGCTGTGGCTACGACATTTCGCGTATGGGATTCCGATGTGGGCAATAACTTTAACTCAGGAGTGTCGATAAGAGCAATATTATCCCCCTTTGATAATGCAATATCCAATTCATGGGTTGATAAAAGAATCGTCTTACCATGATTGTGGGCAAGGTCTCCTAATAATTCCATTAACTGATATCGATTGGGTAAGTCAAGAAAAGAGGTTGGTTCATCGAGCAAAATATTAGGGGTGTCCTGAGCCAACGCTCGCGCTATCATTATTCGCTGACATTCCCCATCGCTCATTGTGTCAAGGGTACGATTGGCATATTCTTTCATTCCAACAAGTTCAAGCGAAGTCGCTACAATCTCATTATCACTTTTGCTAAGGCGTCCTACCCAATCTGTGTATGGCGCACGTCCCAATCCAACGAGGTCGCGGCATCGCATATTTGCTATTTTTACTCTTTGCGTGCTGACAAACGCTATGTACTTTGCTCGTTCCATCGCCGATTCAAATCGTGATTTCTCGTCAACAATAATCTCGCCATCCATGATTTTACCAATACCGGCTATCGCTCGTAGAAGAGTTGACTTTCCCGCCCCATTCCGACCAATCAATGATGTTAGTGACGATTGCGGAAATACAGCATTTGCTCCGGTCACAAGCACTTGCGCTCCATATCCTATCCTGATGCCCTTCAATTCAATCATACAGCTCGCTGTCTAAACACAATCCATATTACTATTGGTATACCGATAAGTGCTGTAATCGCATTGATTGGTATAACTAATATTTTTGAAACAATATCACAACCCAACATCACTGCGGCTCCTGTCAATGCAACCCCGGGAATCAAAATCCTATGGTCGGCACTTCCGAAGATTGCTCTTGCTACATGTGGTAGTGCAAGCCCGATAAATCCAATCGGTCCGCAAAATGCTGTTACGCTTCCGGCTAATAATGCTGTGGACATCAATATCATTGTTCGCCCGCGTCGACTATTATATCCCATCGTTACAGCATACTCTTCTCCTAATAGCAACAGATTTAACGATTTTATTGTTGCTACTGCCAAAATTAATCCTATAAACACCACTGCTAAAAGTATTGGCAGCTGTTCGGATGTGACATTTCCCAGCGATCCCATAGTCCATATTACAAACGATTTAAGGGCTTCGTCAGAACTCATATATTGTAATATCTGGACTATCGCGCTTATTCCCGATGAAACCATCATCCCCAGTATAAGCACCACCATGATATCTTTTATTCGGCGCCCAACTACTGCGACCAATGCAAGTACAATCCCTGAACCTAATAAGGCTGCTCCGGTCATTCCTATTGTCGACATTATGCCTGATTGCATTCCTAATCCGGGTAGTCCGAGGATAAACAAAGCAACGGCCAACGATGCTCCCGAACTAACACCAAGCACGTAGGGCCCGGCCAAGGGATTGCGAAACATTGTTTGCATCTGCAAGCCACTTATCGACAACGCTGCTCCGGCAAGTATTGCCACTATACTTTTGATTAGTCTGATATCAATAACAATTTTGCTGACTGCCGGGTCTTCACTTTCACCAATCAACGCTTTAGCAACATCTCCGATACTCAACTTTACAGAGCCGGCTCCGATATCCACGAGCAATAGCAACACTGTAAATAGTGTAAGCACTATGAATATTATTGTAATTCGTCCCTTCATTGCTTATCCGATTCTGTTTTACTTCACTATTTTAGGCGTTGGTAATACACCGGTTGATAATCTGCCATTAAAGTAGGGTAGAACACCTTTGCTAAATCTTTGAGTATGACGTCGGGATTCATTATACCTGATTCATAAAAGTCATTACCTCCACCTATAGTACTTAGGCGATTATTGTTGTATACTTTCCCCTCGGCAAACACTTTGGTGTCTGTAAATCGCGGTGCCATTTCGGCTAATTGTGTCATCGTTGTTGCCTGTCCCGGATTTATCCACACATCAGCTTTGCTCATTAGTAGATATGCTTCTTCAATGTCTATTATTTTTGATGCATTTCCGGTATTTTCTTTATAGATATAATCGCCACCTGCGTCGGCAATCAATTTCGACATGTAATTATTGGTAGATGGCAACCACCAATTATCATTATATGGAGCATTAATCATTACTTTGGGCCGCAATTCATTATTACTAAAACTTGCTTTCACCGCATTATATCTTTGTTCGATTTCATTGAATAATGCAATCGCCTCATTCCGTTTCCCAATTATCTCTCCTATCGCTATTACCCACTCTGCCTTTCCTAATGGAGATTCTTCAAGATATTCTCCGATATACACATATGGAATATTTAGCTCATTTAGTTTCTCTTCCAATGGGCTTGGTCCGTTCACGCCGTATAGCAACACAACATCCGGATTGAGCATCACCATCTTTTCGTAGTCAAAATAATCGTTATATCCTACGTCGACTACTTTTCCATTACGATTCTTTATCGTTTCATTTGTAATAAATTCAATGCCCGAAACCCCTACAACACGATCAACAGCGCCAAGGCTCTCCAACATTGCCACGAATGTCGACGACATTGCTACGATTCTTTGTGCGGGCTTGTCAATGCGGTAACACATACTGACACTATCAGCTCCCTGCCAGGGTTTTTTTATTATCAATCCGCTTACAGAGTCTTGGCTGCTACATATCGTAAACCCTTGGGCATATTGAGGTGTAAATTCCACGCGGTCAAACGCAAAATTCTTTGTATTGCTATTACACGACACAAGCAATTGTAACATCAATACTATTAATGTTATGATAACATGACTGCCATTGAAGCTTTTGATATGTTGAAGCTTTGATTTCATACCTCAAATATACGAATAAACGAGCAAAAACATGAAATTTATTTCAATGTTTTTCCGGCGAGCGAAAGAATATTGAAGATTTACCTTAAATATACACATACTAATGAGCGAATTAAATGAAGTTTACTTATATTTTTTAATCACATTAGTTGAAAAATAGATTGAACTCATACTAATCTGTCGACATATCTTAGTCTGTTATAGTGTGTTACGTTAAATTATAAACCCTGTAAAAATGAAAGACTGACTCTCTGTAATAATTAGCCGATGTCTAATCTAACTTTCTGTAACAGAAATGTTAAAAATGATAACATGCAGTGAATCAGCATTATAATTGTAATTTTACTTCAAGTCCCACTAAGATATCCAACTGAAACTTGGTAGGTTGGCATAAAATTGTTACCTTTGTCGGAAATTTTGTGACATTTGTCGGATTTATTGCATATTTAACATTTAATTTGTTCCATTTCTCCGATAGAATTAGCATATATAATTTTTAGAACAATATTTGAATTTTTTAATTAGTAAATTATAATGAAAAAATCAATTATCGCTGCCATTATCGCAGTAACTCCTATGGCTGTATTCGCCGAAGGATATCAAGTAAATACTCTTAGTGCAAAGCAAGAAGGTATGGCGCACACAGGAGCAGCATTGCATCTTGGTGCAGAAAGTATGATTTTTAACCCTGCCGGATTGGGATTTATGGATAAAACTCTCGATTTGTCGGCAAGTGTTAGTGGTGTTATATCTGAAGCTTCTGCAACTACTTCCGATGGTACGAAATATACTACCAGCAATGATGTTAGCACTCCGTTCCAAATAAGTGGAGCATTCTCTATCTACGACAATCTTAAAGCAGGTATAACTATCAACACTCCCTACGGTAGTGGTATTGACTGGGGTAACAATTGGCCGGGCTCGGTTCTCAACCAGTCTGTGAAAATCCAAGTTTTCAATATTCAACCCACTGTAGCTTATAAAGTGCTTCCCAATCTATCAATTGGAGCCGGACTTATGGTCGCATGGGGTAACGTTGACCTAAATAAAGGTCTTGTAAACCCTCAGACTCTTGATGCTGTATTGGCTTCTCAGGGTGTGCCTCAAGATATGCTTTTTGGTAATACTGCCCCTGCTTCTGTAAATCTTAAGGGTACAGCTGAAGTTGCTGTCGGTTATCATGTTGGTGCAATGTGGGATATTAACAAAAAAATCACTGTTGGTGCAAGCTATCGTAGTAAAATGGACATGAAAGTGAAAGCCGGTGATGCTACTTTGACCTACGCAAATGCTGTCGCTCAACAAGCATTGCAATCTCTTACCGGTCTTAATGGCTCAAACTTCTCTGCTCAACTTCCTGCTGTAGGAGTACTTACTATGGGTATTAGCTACAAGCCTATTGAAAAATTGACTCTCGCTTTCGATGCTCAATTAAATTTCTGGAGCGATTACAAGCAACTTGACATTAACTTCCTTGATGACAAGTTGGCTGCGTTCAATCAGCATCTTGTCAAAAACTATAAAGATGCTTGGGCTTTCCGTCTCGGTGCTCAATATGCTTTAACTGATCGTTTTGATGTTCGTGCCGGATTTATTGTAGATACTACTCCCGTTGATGAGGATTATTTCAATCCGGAAACTCCCGGTATGACACGTCTTGAGCCAACAGTTGGTTTCTCTTTCCGTCCAACTCCTCGTTTGTCAATTGACCTTGCATTTACATATGTTGCCGGTCTTTCTCGTTCCGGCTCAAATGCCTACACGGACCTTGTTGCTGCTCAAGCCTACCAACAAGCTTACGAAGCTGCCGGTCCGGATTATGCGAATGCCGTTGCTGCTCAGCTTGGCGGATTGCAGAAAACATTCTCTGCTGAATATGGAGTAACTGCTTTTATTCCCGCTATCGGTCTTAGCTACTCTTTCTAAAAATATATTGAGGACAATTATAGTTCTCTAAAAAAGCACAAAAGTTGCACCGAAAGTTTTTCTTTGTTGAGTTATTCCTGTAACTTTGCACTCGAAAACGATAAAATTGCAACTTTTGTGCTTTTTTGCGTTTTACGATAATTAATCGCTATTTCATAATTACGTTAGATATCTCAAATTTGAAATTATAATGAAGTTATTTGATGTTTATCCACTCTACGACGTGGAAATCGTAAAAGGTGTTGGATGTCACACTTATGATGCCAATAATCAAGAATATCTCGACCTTTATGGTGGTCATGCAGTTATTTCTATCGGGCATTCTCACCCTCATTATCTAAATGCTCTTGCTCAGCAGGCTTCGCGTTTGGTTTTCTATTCCAACTCTGTTCAAAATTCTCTCCAGCACAAACTTGCTGAAAAACTTGGCAAGGCATCGGGTTACGATGACTATCAATTATTTCTAATCAACTCCGGAGCTGAAGCCAATGAAAATGCGCTTAAACTTGCTTCATTTGCAACTGGTAAAACTCGTATTATAGCCTTTGGGAAAGCATTCCATGGTCGCACATCGGCAGCCGTTGAAGCTACTGATAATCCCAAAATTATTGCCCCGCTCAATGCAAATGGTCATGTAACATTCCTTCCACTCAATGATATTGAAGCAGTAAAAAATGAAATAGCAAAGGGTGATGTTGCAGCAGTTATCATTGAAGGCATACAAGGCGTCGGTGGTATACGTATCCCGGATGATAATTTCCTTCGCCAATTGCGTTCGGTTACTGAAGAAACTGGTGTTGTCCTTATACTTGATGAAATTCAATCGGGCTACGGTCGTTCCGGTCGATTCTTTGCGCATCAATGGGCTGGTATTCGTCCCGATATGATTACGGTTGCAAAAGGTATTGCAAATGGATTCCCCATGGGGGCTGTTCTAATTTCTCCGAAATTCACTCCAATATATGGTCAACTGGGCACAACATTCGGAGGTAATCATCTCGCGTGTGCTGCTGCTATTGCGGTGCTTGAAGTTCTCGAAGAAGAAAATCTTATCGAAAATGCGGATAAAGTAGGGCAGTACATAATCCAAAAATTAAGCGAAATACCAGGCATTAAAGAAATACGCGGCCGTGGGTTGATGATAGGTATAGAAATGGAATATCCCGTTAAAGAACTTCGTAGCCGACTCATCTTCGAACAACACGTGTTTACCGGTGCGTCAGGAACAAATATAATCCGTCTGCTTCCGCCGCTATGCTTGTCAATTGCTCAAGCCGATGAATTTATTTCTCGATTCCGTTCCGCACTGAATTCTTAATCACTCTTTTTTTTAATATATACCCTCAGAAATAGCACGAGTTATCCTTCGTGAAATCTACGGTATAAACGCCTTGACCCGATTTCGGAGTCAAGGCGTTTTAGTATTATATAATGTCCACCTATGGATTTATTTTAATGCTAAATTCTGCGAATTGTCAAATGCGTGCAGAACTGATGGTCGTGTAAAAATAAAAAGGTCGGAAACGTTCAATGGATTCCGACCTTCTTTGATTAGTATTAATTATAATAATTACATATTCATACCACCATCAACTTGGATAACTTGTCCGGTTACATAGCTTGACATGTCTGATGCAAGGAATGTTGCAACGTTTGCAATGTCTTCCGGTTGACCGCCACGACGCAAAGGAATTTTCTTAGCCCAATCTGCGCGTACTTCGTCGGGAAGCGCTGCTGTCATCGTTGTTTCAATAAAGCCGGGAGCAATAGCGTTGGCACGGATGCCGCGTGAACCTACTTCATGTGCGATACTCTTTGCAAGTGCAATCATACCTGCTTTTGATGCTGCATAGTTGCTCTGGCCTGCATTTCCATGTACTCCTACTACAGAGGCCATGTTGATGATTGAGCCTGAACGTTGACGTAACATAATGGGTAATGTAGCGTTGATAAAGTTGAAGGCACTCTTAAGATTGACATTGATAACTGCGTCCCATTGAGCTTCTGTCATACGCATCATCAAACCGTCTTTTGTGATACCTGCATTGTTTACCAAAATATCAATGCTACCGAAGTCTTTGTGTACTTCAGCAACAACTTCTTTTGTTTGGTTGAAATCGGCAGCGTTTGAAGCATAACCTTTTACTTTAACGCCGAGAGCTGCGATTTCTTCTTCTGTTGCTTTACCATTTTCGTCGATTACGAGGTCGGTGAATGCTATATTTGCGCCTTCTTGTGCAAATTTCACTGCGAGTGCTTTACCGATACCACGTGCTGCACCGGTGATTAATGCTGTTTTTCCTTCAAGTAATTTCATGTCTACGATGAATTTATTAATAAATTTGAATTGTTCTATTATTGGTGGGATGCTTATGCAATCCGTTTAATATAAAGTCGGCTACTACATTAGAAAATGAATCCTCGTCAACGCCAAGGTCGTGATAATTATTTCTCATAAATGAGATGTCAATACCTTGTTGCAATAATGGCATGACAACCTTTAGTCGTGCCAATTGGCGACGGTCAATGTCGGGATTGTCCATGCATTGACGCAAGATATTGTTGAGCATTACCTTCTCTTTTTCCAATGCCAATTGAGTAATCTTTTCGTATCGTTTATTATTTGTTGTGAATAAGGAACGTAAGGATTCAGAGGGTGTTGGCGCTTCTGAAATCATTTTCAGAATTTCAAAACGAATTATAATGAATTGTCTCAATTTTTCTATTGGTGGCAAATCCAATGAATAGACTTTGCGGAGTCGCTCTACGATATGTTCGCTTTCAGATTCTATCACAGCGTCGTAAATCGCGCTTTTGCTTTTAAAATAGGTATAGACTGTGCGTCGACCTTTTTCCGAAGCATTTGCTATATCAACCATAGTTGTATTCTCAACTCCTTTCCTTGCAAAAAGGTGTCGAGCCACATCTATTAATTTTTCGCGTGTACGATTCGCCATTTGCTATTGCCAACTTTTCTACAAAGGTAACATTTTTTTTCGTTGAGCCGTAATATTGCTCAATATTTTTATGTATTGATATGGTTTGCAACAAAGATTGTCGTATATTTGTTAGTGCATTTATTACCTAATCATTCATTAATTATTCGACTTATAATGAATCGCTTTTTATATACACTTCTTCCCCTAATTCTATTTTTTTCAGTTGCTGTAGATGTAAACGCAGAGCGCTTGAATTTCTATGGGCGCGATGCTGCTACTATTGGCGTATATATTTCAGAAATTTCTACCGGACAAGTTATCGAAAAGGAGAATATCGGAGTCGCTATGATTCCGGCTTCGATTTTAAAATCTGTTACGTCGGCTACTGCTCTGTACTCTCTAAAAGAAGCATTTAAATATTCTACCGATGTAGTCTTGCAAGGGGAAATTCAAGGCGACACTTTATGTGGCAATCTATTAGTAAAGGCATCCGGCGACCCGACTATTGAAAGTTCACACTTCGCAGAACGTCCCGGATTTGAGTCTTCTATTGTTCGTGCTTTGAAATCAAAAGGTATTTCAAATATTACCGGTGAAATTATTGTCGACGAAGAATTATTTACCGATACCGGACAATGCCCGCAATGGGTGATAGAGGATGTCGGTTGGGACTACGGTGCCGGATATTATGGTTTTAATTATAAAAACAATACATTTAAACTATATACCGATGGTCAAAAATCCATCCCGGAAGTTCCTTATATTGATGTCGTTGTTGAAAAAACTACGACGAGCACTGATATTATCAGAGGTGTAAACTCCGATATTTATTTTATAAGCGGGAAAAAAGTTGACAATAAAAATTTTAGTGTCACAACCACTATGAATTCACCATCAATAGTTTTTGTGCACAACCTGCAACAACGACTATTAAATAGTGGGATTACTGTTCATAACAACACGATAGAATCAAGCTATGGGGAAACATTATTGCTTAGATATGAATCTCCGGCTAATGCTGAAATGCTGCAAAAAATGATGTTTCATTCCGATAATATGATGGCGGAGGCTCTTCTTAGAGCTATTGCTCCGGGTGGAAGCAGAGATGATGCTATAAAAAAAGAACTCAATTTCTGGAAAGAACGTGGCTTTTCGGTTAATTTTCTTAAAATTGCCGATGGCTCGGGATTAGCTCGTGTTAATCGTGTTACTCCACGGTTTATCGCCGATGTTTTGACATATATGGCTAAGAGTAGGTTCCGCGACACCTATGTGTCTCTGTTCCCTAAAGTTGGTCAAGAGGGGACTGTGAAAAATATCCTGAAGAACACCAAATTAGAGGGTAAATTAGTACTTAAAAGTGGTTCTATGAATGGTGTGCATTGCTATGCCGGATATAAAATTGACAATAATGGAGCTCCGTCTCATGTAGTGGTTTTGATGGTTAACAATTTCTTTTGTTCGCGCAATGTGTTACGCAACGAGATACAACGCTTTTTGTTGTCAATATTCTAAAATATAGCACTTTATAGTATTATGAGGGCTTAGAATACCCTTAAATAACTTTAAATTTAAACATAATAGAAAAATTATTGCTAAGTTTGTATAATTAATAAATCGCATAATGGATATATCTCAAGCATATAATAAGACAATAGAGTTAGAAGGGCTTCTACAATTGTTGAAATCAGATGATGCAGATGAAGCAAAGAAAGATGTCATATTCAATGCTCTATTCGATAAAATTGACGAAATCGATGTTGAGATTTCTGCATTGAAGAAACAATTTAATGCGGAAAAAGATTCTGAAAGTGTAGATGTTTTTGATAAAAACAT
This sequence comes from Muribaculaceae bacterium, assembly GCA_017536215.1. Taxonomy (GTDB): domain Bacteria; phylum Bacteroidota; class Bacteroidia; order Bacteroidales; family Muribaculaceae; genus JAGBWK01. The sequence goes on from JAFXHY010000170.1 coordinate 21,919, forward strand.
AGAAGAAGTTGACGAAACTCCCGTTCCGGAAATTGTCGATGAAATTGAAAATGTAGATGTTGACACCGATGGCGTTTGTGATAATGAAGAAAACGACATCATAGTTGAAGTTCTCTACGCAGAAGAAGTAATTGAGGAAACATCTGATGATAATCAAGAAGAAATCGAAGATAATCAGAAAAAAATTGAAGATAATGATTCCTCAGATGATATTGATGATTGCTCTGAACCCGATATTGAAGTTGAATTTGACTGCGTTGATGTTGATGTCAATCAATCGGCCTTCGCGCGAAAAACGCGTGGAGATATCCGTAAAATGTTTACACTCAATGACAACTTTAAATTCCGTCGTGAACTCTTTGAAAATTCTCAAGAACGATACGCGCAAGCATTGACCGCCATTGAGCAAATGGAATCTATGGCTCAGGCTGAAGAACATTTCTACAACGAATTGAATTGGGATAAAGAGAACCCGGAGGTTAATGAATTTATGGCGATAATATCAGTATACTTTTTGGGGAGATAACCTTCGCAAATTTTTTTATTGATAATGAAACGTAGTGATAATCAAGGAAAACTATTTGTTGTGCCGACTCCGGTTGGCAATAAGGGAGATATGACCCCTCGTGCCGTAAATGTACTCAATGAAGTATCTCTAATCTTAGCTGAAGATACCAGAACTTCGGCTCCTCTTCTTGCTCATTTCGAGATTAAAACACCTTGTGTAAGTCATCATAAATATAATGAGCATGACACTGTAGGCGATATCGTAAACAGAATAAAAGCCGGTGAAAATATTGCGTTAATTTCCGATGCCGGTACTCCCGGCATTTCCGACCCGGGATTTCTCCTTTCTCGAGAATGTCGTCGCAATGGGGTAGAGGTTGAAACTTTGCCGGGAGCAACTGCTTTTGTACCTGCTTTGGTTAATTCCGGACTCCCTTGCGATAGGTTTTGTTTTGAGGGTTTTCTTCCTCCTAAAAAAGGACGGCGAACTCGATTGGAAATATTAGCTAATGATATTCGTACATTCATAATTTATGAGTCGCCACTTCGACTTGTTAAGACATTAGAACAACTCATCGAAGTGTGTGGCTCCGAGCGTCAAGCATCTGTTTCCCGCGAGATTTCTAAAATTCATAATACTACGGTCAATGGTTCGCTTACTGAATTGCATGAATATTTTAAAAACAACCAACCTCGTGGTGAAATTGTTGTTGTTGTTGCCGGAAAGGAGGATGATTCTACTCGTGTGCATCGCAACAAATATAAGGACTCTGACATTGACTACTAATTTTGAATATTAATTATAAATTATATATCTACTTACTGAAATTTCAAATCTTTACAATATGAATACATCGAAATTTGGAAAATTATGCTCTATCGGCATTTTTACATTGACTTTGATGTCGTGTGGAGGAGAAAGCAAAGATGCTACCGGAGAAACTTCGGTTGACCAATTAGTGCAAGTGCGCGATTCTTTGCAACAAGTGATTGCCGATCAAGATAGTTTGTTGACTTTACTCAATGAACTTGGTGATGGAATGCAGCAAATTAAATTGATTGAGAACATCGTTTCTGCTGAAAATCTCAAATCCGAGACTCCCGACAATCGCAATAAAATTCGTAATGACATGGCCGACATTCAGCGTACGCTTAGCGAACGTCGCCAACGTCTTGCTGAACTTGAGGCTCGACTCAATAAATCCAACTCTAATAATGCACATTTGCGACAAGCTATTGCAAGCCTCAAAACTCAGATTTCAAATCAAGAGGCTACAATTGAAGAGCTTCGTGGAAGTCTTGCTTCGGCAAACATTTACATCGACCAGCTTACTCAAGACGTCGATTCTCTCAATGTAGAAGTCGCAAACACTATAGAGGAACGAAATGCGGCTGAGCTAAAGAATATTGAGCTAACCAATCAACTCAATGAATGTTTCTACGTAATTGGTAGCAAATCAGAATTAAAAGAACACAAAATTATTGAGACCGGATTCTTGAAAAAAACAAAGGTTATGCCCGATGAATTCCAGCATAACTATTTCACAAAAGCTGATATTCGAAATTTGAATTCATTACCATTACATTCCAAAAAAGCCAAAGTGTTGACAAATCAACCTGCGGATTCCTATGAAATAGTAGAAGATGATAATGGAATGAAAGTTCTAAATATATTGAATCCCGAGCAATTCTGGTCAACCTACAAATACTTGGTAATTCAAATCGATTAAATATTGCATTATTACTAAATCGAAAACTAAAAAAATCCCCCTATTCAATCTAAAGATTAGGGGGATTTTTTGATATAGATATGTGGGTTACTTTTTAACTATACGTATCGCAAAACCGCCGCCTGGAGCCAACGATTGTTTCAATTGAGTTTTAGATGTAACTTCAATTTGTCGGATTTTATAGCCGGTAGGGTTGCTAAGATAATCTGCATCTTTAGAATCTTCATAGATTGTAGCAATGTATTTTTCTCCCTTCGGTAAGAATGAGAAATTGATTTTGGCTACTCTGGCATTTTCATCTGTAATACCTCCGACATACCAATCTTCGGAATTCTTATCTTTACGAGCAACGGTGATATAGTCGCCCGGTTCTGCTTCAAGATAACGTGAATCGCTCCAATCAACAGGTACATCCTCAATAAACTTGAATGCGTCCAAATACTTTGAATAATTTCGTGGAAGGTCACATGCCATCTGTAATGGTGACGGCATTGTTAGATATAATGCAAGTTGCTTGGATAGTGTTGAGCCGGCCTCCACATTGCCACCTTTGCTCACATGGGTGCGGTGTGGCTCAAAAAGTCCGGGAGTATAATCCATCGGACCTCCCATCAATCGAGTAAATGGCAATATACATGTATGTTCCGGGGGATTGCCTCCCATTGATTCAAATTCGCCACCACGTGCCGATTCTTGTGCTATCCAGTTCGGATATGTACGGCATAATCCGGTTGGACGTACAGCCTCATGGCTATTTACCATTATGCCATATTCTGCAGCCCGTTCGGCTACATAGATATAATGATCAACCATCCATTGCGATGAATGATACTCTGAGCGAGGTATTATATCTCCAACATAGCCGGTTTTTACGGTATTATAGCCATATTTTTGCATATACTTAAATGCATCGTCAAGCTGGCGTTCATAATCTGCCGCATTTGCCGCGGTTTCGTGATGCATCACCAATTTAACTCCTTTTGACTCGGCGTATTTGGTGAGCGCATCTATGTCAAAGTCAGGGTAGGGCTTGGTAAACAAGAATTGGCGGTTTTTGTTATAGCTACCCCAATCTTCCCAGCCTTCATTCCATCCCTCAACAAGCACTGCATCAATATTATGCTCTGATGCGAAGTCAATATAATGCTTCACGTTTGCATTGTTAGCGGCATGGCGTCCATTAGGAGTCAACTTTGAGTAATCAGTGACCCCGGGCACGGCATCAAAATAATCGCTATAGGCCCATGTGCCTCCTTCGCCAAGGAACATTTCCCACCATACGCCCATAAACTTTTGTGGTTTAATCCATGAAGTATCCGTAAGCGCACATGGCTCATTCAAGTTGAAAATTAACTGTGACGCAAGTATATCGCATGCATCGTCCGAAACAACTACCGTACGCCAAGGTGTTGAAAACGGCATTTTCAAATAGGCGGCTACACCTAAGCGATCCGGAGTCAGGTGGGTTGATAGTACGCCTGTTTGCTCGTCAACATCGAGCGACATCCCGGCATAACCACGTAGTGCAGCTTCATGTATGTTGATATACAATGGCGCTTCTGTATCTGTCTTTATCATTAATGGAGTCTGCACAGTCAAACTTTGGATGCGAGAACTTTCAGTGTGATTATACCCCTTTTTATTCAATGACTCTTGGAGTGACTTCAATGGCGATGTCGTATACAAATATTCATCTGTGTTATAATCGCCGGGGATACAATATAATGTTGGATTTCCCGGCAAATTAAACTCCGTGATTTCATGCATCACTCGAGTATATTTCAAATGACTCTGTTCGGGGAACTCATAACGGAAGCCGAGTCCATCGTCAAACAAACGAAAACGCAATGTCATTTGATATTGTGCATCGTTCGTCGTTTTCATAGAAATCGCCATCTCGTTATAGTTGTTTCTGACTGTTGAAAATTCTCCCCATACAGGGTTCCAACATTCATCTACACTATTGCGGTCAACTCCAATAATTTCAAAGCCATTTGTTAAATCCGCATTATTACACTCTAAACCGAGACGACTTGACTCCAACACTGCCTTATCCTTAAATGTCAATGTGTAATATGGAGCTCCATCGGTATTAACATCTACTTCAAGTTTTAAATTACCCGTTGGTGATAATAGGGTATGCCCCCCTGCCATAAATGGCAGAAGAAGCATACCGGATAAAACCCATTTTTTAATTAACATATAATTTCAGGTTTATAGCTTATTTGTAATAAATTCGATACTCATATGCGCCAAGCTCTATAGCTACCGGAAGTGAAGCTACCGAGCCGTCTATTGCATTTGTCATTGTTGTCATTGCCATTTCTATAGGCGTTTTAACGGTAATGTCGGATGACGTGGGATTGACAATTACCAACACTCTTGATGAGCCTAATGCACGTGCAAACATTACGGCCTTTCCTGCTTGGTAGGTCCATAATTCGCCACAACGTTGGCTTTGAGTCGCGCGATAGGCTTCAGATAATCTTGCCAATGTCGCATTCTTTTCCGATGAGAATGTTTTGCTGCTGTAACCGAAAAAGTCGATAGTGCCGGTATAGTCTATTTCTTGAGCTGAATAAATCATAGGAGTGCCATCAAGCATCATTGCAAGTGCCATCGCAGCTTCTTCTGCTTTATCGTTGCCATATAATGCTGCTACAGATTTTTCTGCTGCTGTGTCATGATTGATTGCATAACGCATCACCTTTTTGCCCTCAGGAAGTGAATTTATTTCATCTAAGCTTGTTTTGACGAATTTCTCAGGTGATGCTTTGCCGTTAAACAAATCCGACAATGCAGGACCAAAACTCCAACCATATTTCATGTCAAAACCTGCTGCAAAATAATTGTTGTCAGCCGACTCTGCAAGCATATAGAAATCACTGCGTTTGGCACGCAATGCATCTATTGCTTCTTTCCAAAAATCAACAGGTACACCATCCACATTATCGCATCGATATCCATCTATGCCGGCGGCATCAATCCAGTAAACCATCGCATCAATCATTGCTGCTCGCATTTCTGCATTGTTGTAGTTGAGTTCTGCTACATCTGTCCAATTGGTATTGGGAGGAGATACGATATTGCCTGATGCATCTTGGGTGTACCAATCTTTATGATCGGTAATCCATTGACAATCCCACGAAGTGTGATTTGCTACCCAGTCAAAAAGCACTGTCATTCCTTTGCTATGAGCTTTTTCCACGAGAGCTTTGGCCTCTTCAAGTGTGCCGAACTGAGGATTTACTGCTTTGAAATTTTTAACACAATAGGGTGAGCCTATTGCATCTTGAATACCCGGTTCGAAAATTGGCATTATCCATAGCACGTTGGTTCCGGTTGCTGCGATTCTGTCAAGGTCTGCACTAACGGCAGCTAAGCAATTAGACTGACCATAGTAGCGGGGATTCACTTCATATATGATATCGTTTGATGCATCCTTTACGGCAACCGGCTCAGTCGGGTTGGCGGGCATCTTGGCATCGTCGTCCGAGCACCCTGTTAATAGGGTGCCGGCGACTGCCATCATTGATAATAAAATATTTTGTATTTTCATCTGTTTGATGCTTTAGTTTATTTATTTTGCACTACATCCGTCGGGAGTTATTGTAAGATAAATATCTCCGTAGAGCTTAATATTGAAATCACCTAATTGTGTCCCGTTACCATTGTTGAAAATGAGATTTTCATCTTCTCCTTCTCCGGTGTGGTCCCAATATTTATAGGTTACTCCATCTATCGTTTCGGTTCCGGAAGGTGCTGCTCCGGGCCATCCTCCAAAGTATTCTTTCTCGCCCCAGGCATAAAGGTACAAGCTACTCCATCCTGTTTGGTCATCAACATATATTCTTGCACTCTTTGCAAATTCGGCAGGATTCAATTCTGAATACGATGATGATGTTACAGAGAAATAGTAGTCGCGGTCTATTACAATCGCCGGCCCGTCAAATTGTGTGCCGGCAGTGTCGTTAAAGATGAAATTTCTAACAGTTTCTGTAGCATCAACTTCATATACGAGGAATGTGTGCCCACCGCGTACGTAGGTTGACAATCCCTCAGATGTAACACCGGGCCACCCACCGAATGGCTCGCTGTCTCCCCATGCATATATTGCAAATGCACTCCAACCAGTGAGATCCTCGATGTAAATCTTATGTTTTACTGTTGTAGGAACATCAGGTTCAGGTTCGGGAGTAGGAGTACTTCCTCCGGGAACGTAAGTTTCGGGGTCAATCTCTGTAACTACTGTTGTCAACTCAAGATATACGTCATGGTCAATTGTGTATGCGAAGTCGCTGAGCTGAGTGCCGTTATTGTTATTGAAAATAAGATTTTCATTCAATCCGGTGTTAGCTTCTCCCATGTCAAAGTATAGATAGTTGACATTGTTAATTGTAATACTTCCGGTAGCTGCAACTCCGGGCCATGCTCCGTTGAGGTCGTTGACATCTCCCCACATATATAAGTGGAGTTCTTCATCAGTCCAACCGGTTTTGTTTACTACAAATACGGCATGACCATCATGCTCAATCATATCTTCTTCACCCATTTCAACAACACCATCAGCAGTGAGTTCGAGGTAATAATCTCGATCAAGAGTAATATTATAGTCGCCAAGTTGTTGACCTGCACCATTATTGTTGAAAATCAAGTTGAGATTTAATCCGGCATTAGCCTCGGTTGTATCGAAATATTTGTAGGTCTTTCCTTCAATTTCTACTTTTCCGGTCGGTAACATTCCGGGCCAACCGCCAAATGCTTCGGCATCACCCCATGCATACATTGCCAATTCGTCATATCCGGTGTTGTCGATGACGTATATTACATAGCCGTCATGAACTATTTCATCAGGATTTTGTGGCTTGTCGAAATAGCTCTTCCAACGGTCTACTGTAATGTTGGTGCGTGTCCCTACGGCAGGATTATCTGTGCGAACTACATCTTCATTAAAAAGTGTGCGCTCTACACCTTGCTCTTTATTCACAAAATAAAATCCGTCGGCGAGTGTTGTGCCTTCAACAAAGTCTGAGGGATTGAGGTAGATACCCCATTTCACATCATTACCTTGTGCTTTTTCAAGTTGCCACATTGGATTTCCCTTTGCTACTTCTTCTCCGCCATTGAATGCTCCCGCTATATAAATGACATCATCTACCGATGTGGAGCTTGGCATTATTACTTCCAAGAGTATGGCATCTGTTCGAGTCTCGAATTGTGGATACTCATGGTCAAATATTATTTCCTCTTTGTCTTCACAGCCTGTCAGCGAAAACATCATTGTAAACGCTGCAATTAGTGAATATATAAACTTATTTTTCATTGCTTTTAGAATTAATAGTTAGGAACTTGAACAAGACCCGGATTAACTGTCAAAGCTGACTGAGGTATCGGGAACCACTCATATTTGCGGTCGCGTTTAACCGGTAATTCTCTATCGGTCTCTGAGGTTCGGCCGAAGAACCACCATTGCCCTTGTGTGAATTTGTCAAAGCGACGTAGGTCGGTGCGACGACGACGACTTTCGTTTAGGAATTCAATACCCCATTCGCTAAGCATCCAATCTTCATCAAATGCAGTCATGCCGGGACCCGGATTGTTGAGTGCTGTGGTATTTGAGAAATAACGTTTACGTACAGTATTGACAAGTTGTTTAGCTTCTTCCGAATTGCCTGCGCGTAAGCGACATTCAGCCAACGTGTAATAAACTTCAGCCAAACGGAATTCTACTTCATCAATGTTAGTCCAGTCCACTCCTGTTGTTTCAGGTAAAATAGGATATTTAACTAAGCGATAGCCTGATGTTGTTTCGCCCCATCGAGGTGACATGACTGTCTCAAGTTGACGCCCAAGATTTAAGAATGTGCCAAGTTGGTCTACATATACAATCTGTTGTCCCTGTCGGTCGGCATCAGCTTCAACCGGCTCGCCTGTGAGATAGTTGTACTGTGCTCCCATTACAAACCAACCATTCCATGTACCGGTAGCTTCATCATATTTAAATGGAGCTTTACGGCAGTCGCCGTCAGTCATACGGTCATATACTCCACCAAGTTTATCACCGTAATCGGTAATGAAACTACGAGGATTGTCAGTTCCTCCTTCAGGAAGAACGTTTCCTGAATTATCCTTCGATGGCGCAACAATTACGCAGTTCCACCCGGATTGTGGCAATGTGCTACCAAATATTTCATTGTAGTTGTAGGGGAGCATTGGTGTATTGCGGTTGTTATTTGTTTTTTTGCCATTTTCTTGTGCAAATGCAAATACCAATTCCGGGCATGAATTATTGTTCTCAGAGAAAATATCACGATAGTCATCGGCAAGTGCATAAGAACCATACTGTCCGGCAATGATTTCTTCGCAAAGTGTTGCACATTCTGTGTAGTGGGCTGTTCCGGTGAACAATTCACTATTGAGCAACAGACGCATCTTCAACATTCGGTTTGCTGCTTGATTTAAGCGAGTTTTTGTATTACCCGAACCATCTTCAATAAGCATATGTTGATAGCTTTCATCGAGCTCTGTCGAGATGAAATCATAAATAAGTTGACAGCCCTCATTGAAATCGGCAGATACCGAGCCGGGAACTGTAGATGATACCGACACATTCAATGGTAGTGAACCTCCCCACAACTCAAAATTATTGTAATAGGCCCATGCGCGCATTGTTCTTACTTCTGCTATATATTGGTCTTTCTTCTCTTGAGTTATTTTCAATGCACCGGGGTCAATACCTTCAAGGTCGGATAGGAGTGTGTTGCAAAGACCGATTGTAGTCCATGCTCCTTCCCATGCCGAACGGATAATTTTTGATTCAGAGTTCCAAGTATGTGTTGACAATACATATTTTTCTGCCTCATCATAACCCCATTGACCACCATTCCAAACACGCCATGCTATTTGGTCGGCAGAAAACTCATTAAGATACCAGAAATATTCCAAAAACGAGGATGCTGCTGCACTATATATCGAAGCAATAGCCCCTTGGACGCTTGCCTCGTCTTGATAGTATATAGATGCATCAATGCGGTCAAACACCTTCTCCTCAAGATCGGTACAGCTTACTGCTGCCATCGATAGGAGTCCTCCCGCTATTGTGCCGAAAATATATTTTTTCATTATTGTATCTAATTTAAAGTGAATAAATAGATTAGCGGAATCTAAGTGTTACGCCCAATGCCAACTGCATTGCCGAGGGGTATGCACTCGAAACATCAATACCCGGAGTTATACCGGTTGATGTTACGTTAGATGGGTCGGTCCCTGAATAAGAGGTGAGGGTGAATAGATTCTTTGCTGCTAAATAAATTCTAAGATTATCGATGTTTTTGTTCTTCAATGGTACGGTATAGCCGAGTGTGACATTCTCTAACTTGAAGTAGTCTCCATTTTCAAGGAAATAAGAAGAGATAACACCACCTCCGGTTACTACATCGCGGTCTTCAAGATATGCAGAGCGAAGCACGTTGTCAGAGCCTGAGCCACTAAGTCCCATGCCATATTTTCTCATATTAAATATCTTAAATCCGAAAGCGCCATTAAACATAAGATTCAAATCCCAGTTTTTGTAGCGTATGGTATTGTTCCATGTCAAGAAGTGTGACGGCGCTCCGTTGCCTATATAACGCTTGTCGTTGGCATTTGCCGAGCTCGCATATACTTTTTCACCATTGGCATCATATACAAGCATATTGCCGGCATCGTCGTGTCCTGCATATTCATAGCCCCAGATTTGACCAACCTTTCCTCCTTCTTCAACGCGGAAGAAATATTCGCTTGTTCCTACTCCGGGTTTTTGATAGAGTTCAAGGTATGAAGCCTTGTAAACATCACTTGAAAGTTTTGTCAATTTTGTTGTTCCATAGGCATAGTTGATGCCGGTTGACCATGTCACGGGTTGATCTACAATTACATCTCCATTTATTGCCAATTCAACTCCTGTATTTTTTGTTGTACCAACGTTTACAAGAATAGTATTGTAGACATAGGGCGGTTGTGGTGCAGTATAGTTGTAGAGCAAGTCTTGTGAACGACGATCAAAGTATTCAATTGAGCCATGAACGCGGTTCCAGAACATAAAGTCTACGCCGATATTAGCACTTGTTGATTTTTCCCAACCGAGGTCGGGGTTTGCATTGCTTGAGGGTGCATAGCCATTTATCCAAGTCCCATCAATATTATACATACCATTGGGTGTATAAGTTGAAATTGACCTATATGCATCAAAATCGCTTCGTCCGGTTACTCCGTAGGAGAATCTTGGTTTCAAACTTTGAATTACATTGCTATATTCTTCCATAAACGGAGTCTTTGCCATTTCCCATGCAATTGATGCCGATGGGAAATATCCCCACTTATGATTGGAGCCGAATTTAGTTGAACCTTCATAACGCAATGATGCCGAGGCTATTAACATAGATCGCCAATTATAATTGACACGTCCGAAGAAACCTACGAGCGTTGACTCTGATTTCCCTGCATACATTGTTGCTTTACCATCAGCAAGGTATGACCCGGAACCAATCCCATGCCACAATGCATTATCAAATGTGAAATTGTTGTTTTGCATGTACATTTGTTCCCAGTTCGTGCGTTCGTAAGAGTAACCTACCATTAACTTGAAATCATGGTCACCTTTATTAAAGAAATAATTGCCAATCCATTCTACTGAGTTTGTCCACCATTTTTGATATTGGATTGAAGCTCGACCATCATATTCATTCCAGAACGACTCACTTGATGTTGTGGGTGTGTAGAAATCACTCTTTAAATCATTATATTGATATGAGTAAGTTACTGTAGTACTCAATGAATGATTTTCGTTCTTCCATATATTATATTTGGCTTCTGCTGTGCCGAGAATATATGTACGATTTCCTTGGCTTGTGTTTTGCAAAAGATTACCTACCGGGTTTGCAATATTTGTTGGTGATGTAGGTTGATAGAATGAACCATCTTCATTATATATAGGTAGAGTTGGGTTCATACCTAAGGCTGTGTCAAAAAGACCGTCATCGCCCCAATTTTCTTTTACTTTACGGGCATTAACGGTTGCACTTAATTGCAAACGCTTGTCGAGGAACTGTTGTTGGATTGATGCACGACCGCCAAATTCCTCACGACCGCTTACGATATCCAATCCATTAGCTTTTTTATAGTTGACAGAAGCACTATAATAGCCACCTTCTGTTGAACCATCAATTGAGATGTATTGGTTAGTGTCGTAGGCTACATTTCGTGTGATTTCTTCATACCAATCTGTAGAATATCCATAGTCATTACCACGGCGAGAACGACGCCATTCGTCGGGCGACAATACTTCGGGACGATCTTTCTCAAAAGCAAGAGAAATATAGCTGTCGTATGTAACTGTTGCTTTGCCGGTGTTGCCTGAACCGCGTTTGGTAGTTACAAGAATTACACCATTTGCACCGCGTGTACCATAGATTGCTGCTGAAGCCGCATCTTTAAGTACCGTCATAGACTCGATATCCTGAGGTGCAAGAGTGCGAATATCTCCACCGGCTACACCATCAATAACAATTAATGGACTATTGGAGGCCGACAATGATGTCGCCCCACGTACCTGTAGAGCTGATGAACTATTAGGATTGGCAGCGGCAGTTGTTGATACATTAAGTCCGGCTACTTTACCTGTAAGCATTTCCATCGGGTTATTCATACCTCCTTGTGCAAAATCAGCCTTATCAACTTGTACAATTGAACTTGAGAGTTCTTTTCGGCTCAATGAACCGTAACCCACAACAACAACCTCATCAAGAAGTTGATTGTCTTCGAGCATTGTTACATTGATTTCACTGCGTCCTGCAACTTTTTCTTCTACGGCTTGGTAACCAATATAAGTAAAAGTGAGGGTTGCTTCGGGTGACACATTGTTTAATGTGTAATTCCCGTCAAAGTCGGTTGAAACACCATTGGTGGTGCCTTTAACTAACACTGATGCCCCGATAAGAGGTTCCCCTGTTTCATCTGTGACAACTCCATGCACTTGCTGCTGGGCTGACATACTGAATGAAACAGTCAAAATTCCAATTACCGCCATTAGACATCGTAACAGAGCTTGTTTGAAATGTTGTTTCATGGCTTGTTTTAATAAATTAGAAATAAAGTTGTTTAATTCATTTTTACAAATATCTAAAATATTATTAATATTTGGAATTAATTCAAGTAAAAATCTAACTTTTTCTAAACTTAGAATATTGATATATAGGGAGGTAAGCTGTTTTTGCGCGCTTAAAAATCTAAATCAGTTGAAGCAATATTTTTTGAAAATCATAGATGATTTTCAGTAATATTGCTTTTATTTCAGTAGTAATATAAAATAATAGTTCGCGAAGCATAGCTCATTTAGTAGTTGCTAAAAAGCCATACTTCGCGAAATGCGTTATGATTTATTAAGTGGCGGATATTATATTGATGAGATTTTCATAATCTCCTTTTCAAAATCGCCCTTTAATGCTGAGCGATTTTTTATCTTTGAGCGATATGTGTAAATTGTAGTTATTGAACATCTCAGGAAGTTGGCAATCTTGTTGCTGTCGTTGACCCCGAGGCGGATAAGTGCAAAAATTCTTAACTCTGTATTTAGCTTTTCATCACCTCTTAATTCTATCTTCCCTCCTTCGAGAAGCATCATGTTTATTCTTTCAATAAAATCCGGAAAAATATTTAGAAATGCGGAGTCAAAAGCACTATAAAATTCGTCTAATGTGTCATTGATAATTTTCTTTGATTTTAACGAGTGGTGTAGCTCTTCTATTTTCCCGGATGCAGCTTGCTGATAAAGCATCTTTCGATATTGCTCAAGTGTAGAGATATATTTTGAGCAAAGCATTAGGAAGCGACCCAGATACTCTTCTTTAATATAATTTACCTCACTTAATTCTCGATTAGTAATTTCAAAAGCCCTATTAGCCTCCGTTAGCTCTTTATTCAGTTCTTGCAATTCATCTTTCGAATCCGATATAATTCGGCGACTCGCTTTGACTATCTTAAGCTGTCGTATAATATAGCATATTGATACAATAAGACCTACGGCAAGCGATGCTATTATTATGAAAAATTTTGCCAATTGTCGATTTGCTTCCTCTTGGGTCGCTTGAAACGAACGAGATATAATGGGAAGCATTAATGCCGACTGATTTTTCCTCATTCGTGCTGTGTAATAATTCGCATCATCAATACTTTTTTGAATATATTTATTGGCTCGCTCAAGCTCTCCTTCATTAAATACGGCTTCAGCCAACGCGCGTATCGCCATATTTTCTTTAATAACCCCCTCTATGTCAGAAATTGCTGATTGGGCATAATAATATATCGTCTCATGTTGTTTATTCATCCGAAGATACCCGAAAGCGAGTATTGATGCTAATATTGAATACTCTCTTGTCCCTCGTTTATATTCTGGTAAATGAGATTCTAATAACCGGATTCCTTCATTGAATTTCATGTCGTCCATTAGCCGACTACCCATTATTGAAATCGCATTAAACGATGTTGGCTCAACCATACTTAGTACGGAATCTTTATACATATTAGCTAAAGCTCGATATTCTATTGAATATTCATTGTTTGCGCCTTCGTATTCTATCAAGAACTGATATAAACTATTATAGCTGTTAAAGTATTGAGTTTTGCTTTGTTTGTCTAATTTTTTCGGATCTATTTTGTCCAAAATTTTCATTGCCTCATAAAATAATCCGGCTTTGGATATTACTTGTGCTTTGGATATAAGTGTAGACATGACTAAATCCTCGCGACCGATATATTTTGCAACTTCAAGATTGTTTTCAAGATAATGAAGCGCAGAGTCACAAACAAAAGAGTAATATTCAGTAAATAAGGCTTGATTGATATTATATCGCTCCTCACTATTAGGTTCGGTTTCTTTTAATATTAGTTTTAGCGCATCTATATTATTGAGTTTTGTTTGTTCATACTCCGACGATTTAGCTAATGCATCATCAACCGATGCAAGTATTTGCTCGATTGTTGCTTCGCTCGGAGATGCCGATACTATATTTATACCCCATAAAATCATCAATGCCAAGTGGCATAATCTGCTCAATTCTTTTTTGTACATATTTTGGTATTAGAAATATTGTAAATTACTCTAATCTGAGGGGCTGATTTTTGCTAACACTCAGATTAGAGTAATAGAGTAGCGTGGTTTAGAATGTGGCGCGTATCATTGCTGCAATTCGATTGTTGTGAATGGATTCGCCGGCATATGTATGCTTAATTCCATAATTATACTCAATACCGAAATTGATATAAGAGCCGGCTTTCCATATCAAATTGACTGCGCCATATTGTTCGTATTTCATGTGGTCGGTATATTCAATCGTTCCACTTGAATATGGGTCAATGTAGTTGCGCATATACCCGTACATGACAGTAGAAAATAATTTG
>JAFXHY010000171.1 GCA_017536215.1 Muribaculaceae bacterium
CCCCTATGGATAGAAACAAGAACAGCATACAAATGGGTTATCAATGTAAGAACCCTTTTGTATGCTGTCTGTTTATCTTATTCTACATTTTCGTCAGTCGTTCATTTCCGTTGCCGTCTGCATTCCTAAGTACAGACATTGAAAGGGAAAAGGTTTTCGGGCTGAATACTCTCCGCAGGAGGAAGATTCCGACCGAAACGGCTTGCCGCTCGACCTTTCCCCTTTCAAGGGCTATTGTACTACCTTCGCAGACGAGCAGAGGAAAGGGGCGACTGGCGGAATCGGGAAACTCATATATCGCAGATTGATGATAGACCAAATTCAAATATTACTCTGCAACAATGAAAAATGCACCACCTTTTTGCTCGTTCATAAAAAAGTTGTACCTTTGTTCCAAGATGAGTTGTACATCAATGCAAATCACGCAAGTATGTAGAAATCAGAACAGTTGCCAACTCATTACCTCATTCTTGAACTTTCCGCATAAACTTTTTATTCTTAGCGGATTATGGGATTATTCCAAAAATAGTAATTATTTTTGTAATCGTTATGAATTTCAAAACAAATTTACCCGAAATTGCTACCTTGCGTAGCCAAGTCAAGGCCAAAGCAAATTTGGCACTCGACACCCATTTTCATTTTATTCAATTAGTTGCAGAGCTCGAAAAAGAGCTACGCGAACATATGTCGGAGACCACCCTCGAGCGTGTGTGGGGATATTCTACTCGTGGATACGATACCGTATCTCGACGCACACTTGATGTGCTTTCTCGATATGTAGGAGCTAAAAACTGGGACGATTTTTGCCAAAACCTTCGCAATAAAAGCGGTAAAGAGTCGGATCTATTTTTAACTAATACTCTTATGGCAAGTTCGCTCGAAATTGGCGTACATCTGCTTATTGGTTGGCAACCCGACCGCATTTGTGAGATAAAATATCTTGGCAATAACCGATTTGAAGCTATTCGCACCGAAAATTCTTCAATAAAACCCGGCGATTCATTCTCTTGTATTCTTTTTGAAAAAGGCCGAGAACTATATATGGACCTTTTCCAACGCGCCAACGAAACCGGCGAGCCCAATCCCAATGCTCGATATGTTGTTGGGCAACAAAACGGGCTTACAACTCTTGAAATTCTCAAAAAATAAAATCCCACCCTCCTCAACGAAACCTATATCTTTTTAAATAATAAAAACACCCGAGCAAAATCAAATTGCTCGGGTGTTTTATGCTAATAAGAGAAATTTCTGTTAATCAATAAAAATAAGGAGTTGCTTATTTTTTATGGGCAATCATATATTGTGCAATTTGCACCGCATTGAGGGCTGCACCTTTCTTGATTTGGTCGCCAACAATCCAGAATGAAAGTCCATTTTCGTTGGTAATATCTTTGCGTATACGTCCCACATACACAGGATCTTGATTTGCGATTTCAAGAGGCATTGGATATTTCTTGTTTGCAGGATCATCAACCACTACAAGACCTTCGCCCTTTGCAAATGCTTCGCGAGCTTGTTCTACCGAGATAGGAGCTTCTGTTTCTACCCAAACAGCTTCGGAGTGAGCACGCATCACAGGCACACGCACACAAGTCGCACTCACATCGAGGTCATTACAGTGCATGATTTTCTTTGTTTCGTGATACATCTTCATCTCTTCCTTAGTGTAGCCATTGTCGAGGAACACATCAACATGAGGTATCACATTGTAGGCCAATTGATATGCAAATTTTTCAACAGTTGGTTCTTCTCCGTTTTGGAGTTGTGCATATTGTTTTACCAATTCAGCCATAGCAGCGGCACCGGCACCACTTGCAGCTTGATATGTAGCCACATGCACTCGCTTGATTGGTGAAATATCATTAATTGGTTTGAGAGCTACAACCATTTGAATTGTAGTACAGTTTGGATTGGCAATGATATTGCGAGGAGTGTTGAACGCATCATCACCATTCACTTCGGGAACAACCAAGGGCACATCTTCGTCCATGCGGAATGCACTTGAGTTGTCAATCATGATTGTGCCATATTTGGTAATTGTTTCGGCAAATTCTTTAGAAGTGCCTGCTCCTGCCGATGTAAAGGCGATATCAACACCCTTAAAATCATCGTTGTGTTTAAGTTCCTTTACGGTAATCTCCTTACCGCGGAATGTATATGTTTTACCTGCGCTACGGCTTGAGCCGAAAAGCACTAATTCGTCGAGAGGGAAATTTTGTTCGTCGAGTACACGGAGGAACTCTTGACCTACGGCGCCACTTGCGCCAACGATTGCTACTTTCATTTTTCTAATAAAATCTTAAAATTTTGCGCAAAATTACAACAATTTGCCCATATTCACAAAAAAATCGGCACTAAATCACACTTTTTCGTTACTTTTGTCGAAACTCTCCTTGGCCAACAATGTTAATATAATATAAATAGTGGCATTTTTTCTTTATTTATATGAGTAATTATTGTAATTTTACTCAATAATATACTAATCATAAAAAATTTACCTTAAATGAAACATCTTTACCGCGCTCTCTCGGTGGCTGCCATTCTTGCAAGTTGCAGCACCATAGCATCGGCTCAAAACACGATGTATGTCAATGGCAAAGACTATGCTATCGACACAATTATCCCAAAACACAGTGTAGGACCAGGTTGCGAATACGCTTTCTATCGTCTACCCGACCGTCCGATGACAGTCCATGTGCTTGAAATGGATCTCACCAATCCTTATGTGGATATGCAAGTAGTAAATGGTGGTGATGCTGCCGTGGCTACCGAACGTCCATCGTCTATGTATGCCCGTTTCGATTCTCCGGGCCATGATATGATTGCCGCCCACAATGGTGACTTCTTCACTACAACAGTGAACCAAGTGGGAATCTCTCGTATGGGGCTCTATTGCGACGGAGAAATTGTGTTTAACCCGGTGAGCCAACCTCTATTGGTTCTTACTCCCGACCGCGTGCCATATATCGACCGCGTACACTTTATGAGTAATGTGACCCACAAGGGCACCACAAAAACGCTCAACACTCTCAACATGCTCACTCTTGAGTTTACTACCGACCCCAATGCGAACCCTAACCTATTGTCGCTCTTCACCAATGCATTTGGTTCTAAGATGAACATGTATTCAACCGGTGGCAAAATCGCTGTTATCAAAGCTAAAGACGGCTCTGAACTCAAATATAAATCAAACTGCACTCTCACTTGCGTAGTTGAAAGCGTGAGCGACAACCCAGGCGAAGCTGCTATCCCTGCTAATTCAGCAATACTACACGGTGTGGGCACTTCGGCCGATTTCATCGGCGCTATGGCTGCAGGCGACGAAGTTACAATCCAACTTCGTTCTACTACCAACGAATTCCCCGACCACCTTGATATCGACGAAGCGATAGGTGGTAGTGGCCACATCATTCTCAAAGATGGAGAAATCACCAACATCGGCAACCCCGAATGTCACCCACGTACATTCATGGGTATCAACAAAGAAAAAACAAAAATATACTCAGTGATTGTCGACGGCCGTCAATCTTCAATATCGGCAGGTATCACACTCGACGACCAGGGTTATGTATTGAAAGCTCTCGGCGCATGGGACGGCATCAACCTCGATGGTGGAGGTTCTTCATGTATGTATATCAACGAAGAAATCAAGAATAGTCCATCTGACGGCACTGAACGCTATGTGGGTAATGGTGTGATTTTCTATTCAACAGCTCCTGTTGACGATAATTTCGCCACTCTCGCATTCGAACCCCGTGCATATAAAGTGCCTATCACTGCCACTTTCCGTCCTATCATATATGCCTACAACCAATATGGCTTGCTTAAGAGCAAAGATGTGACTGAAGCTGTGGTTACTTGCGACGAACATATCGGTACAATGAAAGATGGTGTCTTCACTGCCACTCAAGAACAAGCTACCGGCTATCTTTATGCCGAATACAACGGATTAAAAACAAAACAACTCGTTTCTACCGTTAAATCTGATGTGAACCTCGTTTCCGACGCTTACATCGTTGACGATCGTCGTGGATATCCTATCCAAATGAACTCTTCAATAGGCAACTTCACTTACGAAGTAAATGCCGCATCGGTTGATTGGGCATCAAGCAACGCCGAAGTAGCAAACGTTGAAGAAGGTCTTGTTTATGGCTACAAAAACGGGGCTGTAACTTTGACCGGCATTTCTCCCAACTTTGCCGACACCGTGAACATCACAGTTGAAATCCCCGAAAGCAACCGTCAAGCAATATTCCCAACTATCGTAGCCGAAGACTGGAAATTGAAACAATCGGGCGGTAAAAATATCGCAATGACTCCTAACGGAACAGGTTTTGACTTGACTTATACCGGAGCCAATGCACGTTCTAACTATATCACCGCAACAAGTAGCACTACTACCTACAGCTTGCCTTATGGTGTGCGTGTTGACATCAACCCGGGCGATGCGCCTATCACTAAAATGCAAATCGCTATTGCCGACAAGCTTGGAAATCGCGGAAATCTCATCATTACCGACCAAGATATCCCCAAAAATACTTTGACTTCTTATATCGTGCCTTTCACAAGCATAGTTGACATTGACAACAACGCAAGTTACCCTATCACCATTTCAAACATACGTTTCGACATGGGTACATCTACAACAGGCACTGAATACAAAATTCAAGTTCCGGTTCTTGAACAACTATATGGCGACCCAAGTGGTGTAGAACATATCATCAATAGCCCCACAAACCAAATCAAGCTTTACCCCAACCCAGCCGAAGCAGGAGCTCCTGTAACGATTGAATGTGAAGGTGCTGCTAAAGTTGAAATCTACAACATCGGCGGTGCATTGGTTGAATCTGTTGCTATCGAAGGTACTACAGCAATCGAAACTGCCAACCTCAACAAAGGCATCTACATCGTACGCGTTATCACCGACGATGCTACCTCAATGGGCAAACTTATCATTAAATAATCGATATCAACACCTTATACTAAATGGAGGTGCGTCAATTTTAACATTGGCGCACCTCCTTGCTTTATCCATTTTATCCATTTATTAAATATTCATCTCTCTATTTTTTTCATACATAAAATTTATGTTATCTTTGCTTCGAATTCAAAATCAAACTGATTTATCATGAAAAAATTATTCTTATTATTTGGGACAATGTCGACATTGGCTCTTTCTTCATGCGGTGGAGCATCTGGCTCGGGTGAAGACTCAAAAGAAAAGCAACTCGACTCTGTGAGAATGTTTGTGGTTGATGTTGCCACAAAAGTAAGCAAAAATCAAAAAGATTCGGTAGTGATGTTGTATTCAGATGCAGCAAAAGCCGATTCATTGGCATTGCCATTTGTTGCCGACAGTGTAAAGGTTGAGGAAATTGACTCGGTTACATTCACCGCTGATTTTGGCGAAGGTAAATCTTTATGCGTTAAGAAAGACGCGCAAGGCAAATTAACTGTGGCGCAATCTAAAGGATTGTTTATATACCCTGAAAAGGATCTCGATTTTGCCAAGAAAACCGGCATGTGGACCGATTCACTTACCGATGTTCAATTTGCAGAACGCATGGCAACAATGAACGAATTCCGCAAATTCCTCAAAAAAACATTTGTTGCGCCCAAACCACTCGTAATTAAGAAAGGAAAATACACCGATAATTCCGACTCTTTTACATGCGCTGCCGATTTTATCAGAAAACAACAATTAATAGTTACTAATACCTCTGACCACAAAGCCTCAGGTCACGATTATAAATTGGAAATAACATATAAGAACCCCGATGGGGTGATTTCAGAATCAATGAGTGGTCGAGATTTGGCTCCGGGCGCATCTACTATTTATAATGCAACAAGCGATTTATATCATAAAGTATCTAGCTATAGAATAAAATACACTAACAACAATCCCCTATCATTTGAAAAGAATTTCACACCTAAAGGCGACGAATATCAAAAATACCTTAATTCTAAAAATAAATAAAAGAGCTATAGACTGAAGTTATATAGCAACAAGGAGGTGCGTCATTTTTTTGACACCTCCTTGCTTTTTTTATATCCATTTTAGTCCATCTTGTTCGCTTAAAAAGGCCCCAATATTCAAATAAATAGCAACAGGAAATAGAACATCGAGAAACTCTGCTTGTGCGAAAATGCCCCAACGAAGGACTCTACGAGGCTTGTCCAAGTTAATTATGCATTATGAATTAATTAAACTCTTTTTATCAAGTTGGCGCATTTCCCACCATATCATTAGGGCGGCGGTGATGGTTGAGAACACGTCGGATGTGGGGAATGATGCCCACACTCCATTTAACCCGAAGTGCTTGGGTAATATCAAGAGGAAGGGAATAAGGAATACTACTTGTCGCACAAGGCTTAGGAATATCGATTTGCCTGCCATTCCTATTGATTGCAAGAATGTGGTAGCTACAATCTGGAATCCTACGACATAGAATGCCGCGAGTGCGATTCTAATGCCATTGGAGGTTACTTCTATGAGTATTTCGCTATCACCAAAGGTCCTTGCGATAAGTTCGGGAAACATACGGCCGAACAATGCCCCCACTACAGTCACAGCAAGTCCGGCTCCAACGGCAAGCCAAAACGTGCGTTTCAATCTATCAAACCTACCGGCACCATAGTTATACCCAACGATAGGTTGCATACCTTGACATATACCCACAACCACTGTGGTGAGTAGTGATGTGTAGGTTATGAAAATTGTTGCCGCCCCCACAGCCGAGTCTCCGCCATATTCATATAAAGAGGTATTGATAATGCCATTTATTGCGCTTGTCGCGGCATTCACCAAGCTCGGAGCCGCCCCAATGGCGATGATAGGATAAACCACACTCCAACGCAATCGATATACTCCTCGCACAAAATGCAGTGTCTTGTCGCGCCCAAAGAAATGCACCATCACAAACACTGCCGAAATCGACATTGATATATCGGTGGCAATGGCCGCCCCTTTTATTCCCATATCAAACACAAAGATAAAAAGTGGAGCAAGAATTACATTAGCCACAGCCCCTATAATCATTGTCACCATCGCCTTCCCGGGATATCCCGAGGCTCGCATTACGTTATTAAAGCTAAATGCGATATTCATCACAAGCATACCGGGCAATAACCACAACAAGAAGTCGTGAGCATAGGGCAGCGTCTTTTCACTTGCGCCAAATTGCATCAAAATATCATCAAGGAATAGTGCAAAAATTGTGAGATACACAATGGCATTACTCACTATCAACACCAACGAGTTACCAAGCACCAGCTCGGCACCACGCCGGTCTTTTGCACCAAGAAGAATCGACACACGGGCAGCAGCTCCGGCACCTATAAGCACCCCAATCGCCGCCGACAAGTTCATCACCGGAAAGGTAATCCCCAATCCGGTCAATGCATCTTCTCCCACTCCATGCCCTATGAATATGCGGTCGATGACATTATACAACGACATCACCAGCATACCCACCACAGCCGGCACACTATATTCCCATAGCAACCGACCCAATGGACGCGTTTCGAGTTCATTAATATTTCCTTGTTTTTTATTCATCTCGACAATAGTGCAAATTTACACATTTTGCATGATACAACCTTTTTCTATTTAGGCATTTTTATGCAAAAAAAATAACGGGACGCAATTTGCGTCCCGACACCTAAAAAAAACTATTATGAAAACAAATTATTTCTTTTCAGCAAGGGATTTAGCTCTACTAATATATTTTTCAATATCGAAGTTTACCTCTGCAGGGTATTCTTTCTTTATTGTTTCATATAATTCAAGTTCTTTAGCATAATCTTTCAATTCATGACACACGCGAGCTTTTTTAGCCAACAAGAATGGGATTAAGCCAGGATTGTCGTTTGCGATTGAGATAGCATCATCATAGCAGCTCAAAGCCTCGTCATATTTTTTCAAGTTAACATAGCAGTCAGCTTTCTTTGATTGAACACCTGCATCAAGAACAGCGCCTGTTTTTGCATAGTCATCGATAAAATCGATACATTTTTGGTATTCACCTTTTTGATAATAACCAATTGCAGTCATCAATTTAGCAAGATTACCTGATGCTTGGCTATAATTTTGAGCTACAGCTTCATATTTTTTAAATGCCTGTTCCATCTTTGCAGAATCTTCTCCCGCTTGATAGAATGCGATATCGGCATCAGCGATAGCTTCTTCGCTTTCTGCTATAGCCGGATTACGGAAGGCATAGACATACACCAACACCAATGCCACAATTACAGCAATTGCAGTTGAGCCATATTTCACCATTTTAATCATTTGCTCTTTTTTTTGAGCTGCAGCTTGATCTACTTGTCCATCAACCTGACTGTTAGGTTTTTTAGTTTCCATTTTATTTGTATTTCTTATTATTATTCAAGTTTATACGAAATCACGCAAAGTCACACGACAAGCCAATTTCCGAACTGCAAAATTAATAGTTATTCCTCACATACAAAAATTTTTATGAAGAATTCTTTAAAAAACGCTTATTTTTTCACATCAACGAGTATTGCATTCTAAATTATTTATTACCTTTGCGAATTGTATAATATTCAATATGCGTAAAAACAGCTATATTTTTAGCATTAAATAAAAATTGTATCATGTTAGAGAAAACCAATGTAAAAGTTCTCGACAAAGTAGTCGTGAGATTTTCGGGCGACTCAGGCGATGGTATGCAACTTGCCGGTAATATCTTCACAAACATCTCGGCAGGGATTGGCAACCAAGTTTCGACTTTCCCCGACTACCCAGCCGAAATTCGCGCGCCACAAGGCTCATTAAGTGGCGTATCAGGATTCCAAGTAAGTGTAGGCACAGGTGTATACACCCCCGGCGACCAAGCCGACGTGTTAATCGCAATGAACCCCGCGGCATTAAAACAAAATGTAAAATTCTTGAAGCCTAACGGTGTCATTATAGTAGATATCGACTCTTTCAAAGAAAGCGACCTCAAAAAAGCTCTTTTTGAAACAAACGAACCATTCAAAGAACTTGGCATCACTGCTCAAGTGCTTGAAGTTCCGGTGACTTCTATGACAAAAAATGCGCTCGCCGAAAGCGGGCTCGACAACAAATCAATGCTCAAATGCCGTAACATCTTCGCTCTTGGGCTCGTTTGTTGGCTCTTCGACCGTCCACTCGAAAGCGCACTGCACCACTTAAAAACTAAATTTGCCAAGAAACCGGCTATTTACGAAGCTAACGCTAAGGTTATCCAAGCCGGATATGACTATGGCCACAATATTCACGCATCGGTATCAACCTATCGCATCGAATCTGACGAAATAAAACCGGGCGTTTATACCGACATCAATGGCAACACTGCCACTGCATGGGGATTGATTATGGCTTCGGAAAAAGCAGGCCGTCCTCTTTTCCTCGGCAGTTACCCCATCACTCCTGCCACCGACATTCTTCACGAGCTTGCAAAGCGCAAAGACCTCGGCGTGAAAGCGTGCCAAATGGAAGATGAAATTGCCGGTGTTTGTTCGGCTATCGGTGCTTCTTTTGCCGGAAACCTTGCCGTTACTTCTACATCAGGTCCCGGTCTTGCATTGAAGAGCGAAGGTATCGGTCTTGCCGTAATGGCTGAGTTGCCTCTCGTGGTTATCGACGTACAACGTGGTGGACCTTCAACCGGTCTTCCTACTAAAACCGAACAAACCGACTTGATGCAAGCACTATATGGTCGCAATGGAGAATGTCCGCTTGCTGTTGTTGCTCCTGCCACCCCTACCGACTGCTTCACAATGGCATTCGAGGCTTGTCGCATCGCCGTAGAGCATATGACTCCCGTTGTATTGCTTACCGACGCATTTATTGGCAACGGCTCATCGGCTTGGCGCATTCCCGAAGCTGACGAATATCCCGAAATCAAACCCAATTACGTTCCCGAAGAATTAAAGGGTAATTGGAAACCATATATACGCGACGAAAAGACCAAAGTACGCTATTGGGCAATCCCCGGCACTGAAGGCCTTGCACATCGTCTTGGCGGTCTTGAAAAAGATGCAGTGACAAGCGCAATATCTACCGACCCCATCAACCACGAAAAGATGGTTTACACTCGCAAAGAGAAAATCGAACGCATTGCCGACAACATTCCTGCTCTCGAAGTGAGCCACAATGTTGACACCGACACCTTGCTCGTTGGTTGGGGCGGCACTTTCGGCCACCTCTACACTGCAGCCGAAGAGCTCAACAAAGAGGGCAAACCCGTTGCATTCGCTCACTTCCGCTACATCAACCCACTTCCTGCCAATACTGCCGAAGTATTTGCTAAATACCGCCGTGTGATTGTAGCCGAACTCAACACCGGTCAATTTGCCGACTATCTACAAAGCAAATTCCCCGAAGTGAAATTTGAGCGCATCAACAAGGTTCAAGGTCAAC
>JAFXHY010000172.1 GCA_017536215.1 Muribaculaceae bacterium
AGCGGAAAATTTCAAGCATATCGAGCAGCAAAGCAATAGCCGTCATGGCGCAATTCTTTGGCAGCAAGTAGATGAAAAGCGAGTGGTAAAGGTCAATCCTATGTACCCTCCAATGGAAACTACTGAGATTGACGCATCATTCGATTTGCCTTATACTCGTCTACCCCATCCTCGTTATCGCGGTAAAACAATCCCTGCATACGAAATGATAAAACATTCGATAAATATGCATCGAGGATGTTTCGGTGGGTGTTCATTCTGTACGATTTCAGCGCATCAAGGGAAATTTATTGCTTCGCGTTCTAAGGAATCAATTATTAGAGAAGCTAAATCTGTAATTGCTATGTCCGATTTCAAAGGCTATATAAGCGATTTGGGAGGACCTTCAGCCAATATGTATGCAATGAGAGGTAAAGATGAGCATATATGCGATAAGTGTTTGCGTCCGTCGTGTCTTCACCCGAAGGTATGCCCTAATCTAAATACCGACCATGGTCCATTGCTTGATATTTATCATGCGGTAGATTCATTGCCGGGCATGAAGAAAAGCTTTATAGGAAGTGGTGTAAGATACGACCTGTCAATGCATTGTGCTGGTGACAAGGAGCTCGACTCTGTTAATGCGAAATACAATGAGGAGCTGATTGCCCGACATGTGTCGGGACGATTGAAGGTGGCTCCCGAACATACCGAATCTCACGTGCTGAATTTGATGCGTAAGCCGGCTTTCGACTTGTTCTATTCATTTCGAGAGTTATTTAATCGTGTTAATACAAAGTACGGTCTTAATCAACAACTTATACCCTATTTTATTTCATCGCATCCGGGGTGTCGGGAAGTTGACATGGCAGAGCTGGCGGTTAAAACCCAACGTATGAATATGCACCTTGAGCAGATTCAAGACTTTACGCCAACCCCCATGACATTGGCAACAGAGATATATTACACCGGTATTCATCCTTATACGGGTGAGAAAATTTCCACAGCTCATACTCAAGAGCAGAAATTAGCACAAAGAAAATACTTCTTTTGGTATGATAAGGAATATCATCGTGATATCGTCCTGTCGTTGAAATCTATGCATAGAGAGGATTTATTGGCCATGTTGTTTCCGCGCGGTGTTCCTCCGATTTCAAACCAACGCCAACAACGCCCCAATAATTTCAAGCAAGAAAATCGAAGTAAAAAATACAATCAAAATAAACGAAATAAATAACCAAATTTTATTTTATGAACAAAACATTAACAACAATTGCAATGGCTGCTATGATAGTAGGTGCAACAGGTTGTAAATCAACCCCCGATGAGAATATTATCGAGCGTCCGGAGTTTAAATCGACCGATGGAGTGTTCTCTATTGAAGCACTTGAAGCATTGGGACGTGTCAGCGACCCAAAAGTATCTCCCGATGGCAGTAAGGTTCTATTTGGTATTTCTTACGAAAGCGTAGAGCAAAACAAGGGTAACAACGAACTTTATGTTATTGACATTAAAGGTGGAGAACCGAAGCGTTTGACCAATACCGCCGGCTCGGAAAGTTCAGCTGTGTGGATCGACAATGGCAATAAAATTGCCTATTTAGCATCGGATGGTGAGTCGGTTCAACTCTACGTGATGAACGCCGATGGCAAAGAAAGCGTTAAAGTATCTAATGTAGAAGGTGGTATCGAAGGATTTTTGTTCTCTCCCGATGAAACAAAAGTTGTGATGATAGGTCGAGTAAAATATGACCGCACTCCGGCTGATGTATATCCCGATTTACCCAAAGCCAATGCTCATATCGTTGATGACCTAATGTACAAGCATTGGGATCAATGGGTTACGGAAATCCCCCATCCTCTCGTAGCCGATTTTGACGGCAAACAAGTATCTAATGTTGTAGATATAATGTTGGATGAACCGTTTGAAGCGCCGATGCGTCCGTTTGGCGGTGCTGAATCATTCTCTTGGTCACCCGATTCAAAGAAACTCATCTACGTGAGTCGTAAAAAGACCGGTATGGATTATTCTCTTTCTACCAATAGCGACTTGTATTTATATAACCTTGATTCTAAGACAACAGAGAATCTCACAGAAGGAATGATGGGATATGACACTGCCCCGGCTTATTCTCCCGATGGCAAATATGTGGCATGGCTCAGCATGGAAAATGATGGATATGAAAGTGATAAAAATCGCATTTTCATTCTTGACACCGCGACCGGAGAAAAAACTGATCTCACCACTGATTGGGATTACACTGCCGACCTGATTGCCTGGGCTAATGATGGCAAAAGCATTTACTTCACAGCCGCTTACTTAGGCGAAGAACCTATCTTTAATGTTTCACTCGAAACTAAAGAGGTTAAGCCTGTAATGGAAAATGCAGGATTATATGATTATTGCGCTCTATGTCCTGTAAACGAAAATGTATTGGTGACAATGCGTCATTCAATCTTGCGCCCCAACGAGATTTGTGTTGTTGAGAATGGTCAGGTGCGTCAACTCACTGATGTTAATAAAGAAATTTTCGATCAGTTGACTATGCCTACTGTTGAGAAAGTTTTAGTACCGACAACCGATGGTAAAGAAATGACTACTTGGGTTATCAAACCGCAAAACTTTGACCCGAACAAAAAATATCCCGCTATTCTTTATTGCCAAGGTGGACCGCAACAAGCAGTAAGCCAATTCTGGAGCTATCGTTGGAATTTCGCTCTTATGGCGGCAAATGGTTATGTTGTGATTGCGCCCAACCGTCGCGGCTTGCCCGGATTTGGAACTGAATGGAATGCTCAGATTTCAAAAGACTACCCCGGTCAGAATATGAAAGACTATCTTGCCGCTGTAGATTTCATGAAAGAAAAGCCCTACATCGATGCTGAACATATCGGTGCGGTTGGTGCCAGCTACGGTGGATTCTCAGTTTACTGGCTTGCAGGAAACCACGAAGGCCGTTTCGCTTGCCTAATCGCTCATGCCGGAATCTTCAATATGGAAACACAATATCTCGAAACAGAAGAGATGTGGTTTGCAAATTGGGATATGGGTGGCGCATATTGGGAAAAAGACAATGCTGCGGCTCAACGCACTTTCGCTTCTTCTCCTCACAAATTTGTGGATAAATGGGACGCTCCTATCTTGATTACTCATGGTGAATACGACTATCGTATTTTGGCATCACAAGGTATGATGGCATTCAATGCAGCGCGCTTGCGTGGAGTACCTGCTGAAATGGTGATATTCCCGGATGAAAATCACTGGATTCTCAAACCGCAAAATGCGATATTGTGGCAACGCGTATTCTTCCGTTGGCTTGATAAATGGCTCAAAGGTGTGGATTACACCAATCCCCCACTCTTAGCTCCGCAAGCTACTGATTCGATAAAATAATCCTCACATAATTCAATAAAAAATCAGCCATTTATTTGGCTGATTTTTTTTGTTCTAAAATATTACCATCCGAAAAAAGTTTTCAATAACAGAGGCGTCCGAAGGAGGTGTTGCTTTAGCGAAATGAACCTTTAGCTCGACGAGGCTTGACCGAGTCAACCTTTATCTCGACGAGGCTCTTCCAAGTTAATAACCGGGGGTGTCCATCCGCAAAACCCTCGGTTATTATAAGCTCTTCGCTTTCACGTGCTCCGCACGATTTCAATCGATTCATCCATATAGAGGCTTGTAAATTGAAAAACGGAGTTTCCACCGCTTAATATCAGCAATTGAGTCCTATTTCATGTGTGTTTCTATTTTTATCGATACAGTAATAAAGGAAATCGGGATGATGTCGACTTGATGCGACACCACCCCGATTGCTATTGAACTTAGAAAATTCCGTTTATAAATACTTATAATACTACTTTGACGGATTTGTTGTTGACTACAACGATGTAGACGCCGGGCTGTAAGTTGTCAAAGCGAACT
>JAFXHY010000173.1 GCA_017536215.1 Muribaculaceae bacterium
AGCTCCGTTTATAGTTACTTGAGGCATTATGTTGACGCTGTCGATATGTCGAGTGTTGATGATTTTAACTCCTTGCCCAATAGTGGCTCGGCTCTTTTTCTGCGACTCGGCATATTGCTTGATATTGACCTTGTGCTTATTGACTAAATCCATGTCGTTGCGCGCCATTGCAATAATCCAAGCTTGTTGAGCTGTCAGCTTGTCGTACATAGGGACTTCACGTCCACCGGATTCACTGAGCACATCGATTTCTATACCATTGCCAAAAGTGTAATTAGGGGCGCATGAAATGGTGCCAACGTTGCGAATGATGACGTCGTCGTCAATAACGCAGTTGGCAATTTTATCTCCTACGTTGGCAATGTGAGAGTTTCGTCCGATGATGCAATCAACGATAGTAGCGTTGTATATTCCGGCATCGTAGATGCTCAGATTGTAGGCTGATGCGTTGGAGCTACGTAAAATTATGTTGCCTACGAAGGTGACGTTGCGGTAGTGTTGGGGGAAAAATGGATCTTCGACTTTCACTTTCTCCCATGAAGAGCAGTGGCACCCATGAAGTTGGAGGGTGTCGATTTCGGTTGGAGTTAAAAGTCGGAGGTCCATAGTATTAAAAGCTAAAATTTTCGGCTACGTCATCGAAACTATATCCGCGCAAATCTTTGTCGGATAGGAGCATGTCGGCAGATGCGATGCGCCAATCAATGCCTAATTTGGGGTCGTCGAAACGTAGGGTCGCTTCAGAATTTGGCGCGTAAACGTTGTCGACCTTGTATTGAAATTGGGCAACGTCGCTAAGCACAACGAAGCCATGGGCAAATCCACGCGGGATAAATAACTGACGTCCGTTTTCATGCGATAATTCAACAGCGATATGTTGACCGAATGTTGGAGAATCCTTATGCAAGTCGACAGCGACATCGAGTACAGTCCCTTGTGAAACTCTGACTAATTTTGCTTGCGAAAATTCCCCTTTTTGGAAATGCAGACCTCGCAACACACCACGTGATGAAAAAGATTCGTTGTCCTGAATAAAATTAACGTTGCCAACGTGGTTTTTGAACTCTTCCAATTTGAAAGTTTCAGAGAAATAACCTCTTGCATCACCGAAACG
Source organism: Muribaculaceae bacterium (assembly GCA_017536215.1). GTDB lineage: Bacteria > Bacteroidota > Bacteroidia > Bacteroidales > Muribaculaceae > JAGBWK01. The sequence goes on from JAFXHY010000173.1 coordinate 1,115, forward strand.
TTTAGGCTCGATAATCCAGACCCCTTTGATTTTTTGCTCTATAAATTGCATGAATTAAAATTTAACCAACTTCGTAGTTGAATGTTTTGGCAAATTTAGTAAATTTGTGAAATAATTACAGATGCGATAAGCAATTTTTTTGCTGTCGGTCGAAGTTTGGTAGAATAAGTAGTAAAAAATTATGAATATAATACTTTTTGATGCACATGAAGTGCGTGAGAATTTGTTGCCATTGTCGTTTACACGCCCCGTAGCTGAATTTCGTGTGGGAATTACCACAATACGCCAAAAATGGGAGAAAGTGTTGCCGGGCAACTATTCATATTTAACAGAAGATTATCTGTCGAAGAAATATGCAATGACACTCAATGAGAGTGGCGAGAACTTATTTGTTGCCGGACATATCGTACCGGATTATTCTGCTGAATTTAAAGATGCGTTGCTGACATTGCAAGAAGGGGAAGCTTTGATTTGTGCCGGCGAAACAGTTGCCTATAAAGGAGATTTGGAGTCGTTTGTGGCAAAAAGTTATAGTGCCGAAAAAGAGTGGAACGGCAAGTTGACAGCAATCCACTATGTATATGATATATTCCTAAATAATGGAAGTCAGATAGCAAAAGACTTCGCAGAGGTTGATTGCAGTGACAGCCAGCAATTATCATCGACAAATATATTAATTGGAGACGCGGTAGATGCCGCCGGCAAACCGCGCTTGTATATCGCACCCGGAGCGACTGTTGAGGGGGCTATTATCAACCTTAAAGGAGGTCCGATCTACATTGGAGCTGATGCCGAAGTGATGGAAGGGAGCTGTTTGCGAGGCCCGATAGCGCTATGTGAGCATGCCGTATTTAATATGGGAACAAAGGTATATCCCGACACGACAGTCGGCCCGTGGAGTAAAGTAGGTGGCGAATTGAACAATGCTGTGATATTCGGATATAGCAATAAAGCCCACGACGGATTTCTTGGGAATGCCGTTATCGGTGAGTGGTGTAATCTGGGAGCAGACTGCGTAGCTTCAAATCTCAAGAATGATTATTCAAAGGTGCGCGTATGGAATTATCCTACCCATCGTTTCCAACGTACTGATTTACAATTTTGTGGGCTTATTATGGGCGACCACTCCAAGGCCGGTATTAACACGATGTTCAATACCGCTACAGTGGTGGGCGTGGGTTGCAATATTCATGGCTCCGGATTTCCACGTACGTTTATTCCTTCGTTTAGTGAGGGAGGAGCGGCAGGATTTAATGATGTACAGTTGACTAAATTCTATGATATAGCCGAGCGAGTAATGGCGCGTCGTCACAAAGAGTTGACCGATGTCGACCGCCAAATATTCGAGGCGATATACAATATTGCCGATACTTATAAGTAAACAAATATATCCAAGCCATAACATAAAATGAAAAAAATAATAGTCGGAGTCATTGTGGTGCTATCAGCGTTGACAATGACTTCGCAGACGGTTGATAATAATACAGCAACAATCGAAACATCGAGTGCGAATGCGGTAAATGAGCCTAAAACGGTAAGCTTTACATTACCTGACTGGCTCCCCACGATAAATGGGACTATACGAGCGAATTATGAATTTGACACCGATAACAATGCGAGCAGATTTCGAGTGAGGAATGCTCGAATAAGTGTGAGCGGAGCAATTAGTCCGGAGTTTGACTATAAAGCAGAAATAGATTTATGCGATGAGGGAAAAACAAAGATGCTTGATGCGTATGTGCGCTATAT
>JAFXHY010000174.1 GCA_017536215.1 Muribaculaceae bacterium
AACTTTTACTTCGCCCGGTTCGTAGCGCGTTTCATTCCACATTAAGCGATAGCGTGTTTGGTAGGTGGAATCATTCTTTTCACGCACACCTTGGCTTTTGCCATTGATAAACAACTCCGCTTTAGGGAATGATGTGTATACAAATATTGGAGTAATTTCCCCTTCGCGACCTATCCAATTCCAGTGGGGCAAAATATGAAGAGTGGTGTCCTTAGTGTTCCATATAGAACGATAGAGATAGTAGCGGTCCTTCGGAAGAGACGCGAGGTCGATAATACCAAACACTGAGCTATGGCTGGGCCAAGCGTTGGTGTCGTAGGGAGAAGGTTCCCCGAGATAGTCAAACCCTGTCCACACAAATTGACCGAGTACATAAGGCAATTCATCTTTAAATAAATCGATGTCGGGGGTGTTAGACCATGAGCAAGTTTCATTATCGTAGCTCGACGATTGATTATCGTCGTGAAGCACAGCATTGTGTTCGTTTTCAAATGAGACAGGGAAATGATATACTCCGCGAGATGATACTGTCGACGCTGATTCCGAGCCGTAAAGCATCTTCTGCGGTAGTTTCTCATAGAAACCTTCGTAGTATTGAGGCTTATAGTTGAATCCGGGAATATCAAATGAAGCGGCAAAACCATTATCAATTACCGAACCGATTTGGTCCATTCCGTTTGTGACCGGACGTGTAGTATCGAGACTTTTAATCACGTTTTTAAGCATGATGCTTTCAGCAACACCATCTGGTCCCCATTGACTTGGTACTTCATTACCGCTTGACCACATGACTACCGCCGGGCTGTTGCGATAATGCTTCACCATGTTGGTGACATCTTTCTCAGCCCAATCGGTGAAGAATTTGCCATATCCATTTTTCGATTTCGGACGGAAGCTCCAATCGTCAAATGCCTCGACTATCAGCATCATGCCCATCTCTTCGCATAGTTCTACAAGCTCCGGAGCCGGCATGTTGTGAGCGGTACGAATGGCATTTGCTCCCATGTTTTTTAGCAATTCAACTTGATGACGCAATGCTGAGCGATTGATGGCAGCACCGAGTGGACCAAGGTCGTGGTGATTGCAGACACCTTTAAATTTGGTAGGTACGTCGTTGAGTAAAAATCCTTTCTCAGGGATAAATTCAATCTTTCGCACACCAAACCGAGTTTCGTAGCTGTCTACTTCTTTGCCGTTGATACTTAATTTTGTTCGGGCAATATAGAGAGTAGGGGAGTCGGTGCTCCACAACTCCGGATTATTGATTAAAAAGTTCTGGGTATGAACTTGACCATGGGCATAGTAGGGTGAATTATTTGAAGCTACAACATTTCCGTCGGGAGCAATCAATTCGGTAGCAACATCAATTTTCTCTCCTTTATTAGCCCCGGCAATTTCTATTTGAAGATTGACCGAAGCTCTTTCTTTAGACACGGAAGGGGTGGTGATGAAAGTTCCCCACACGGGGATATGCACGCGGTCGGTATTTACTATATGCACATTGCGATATAATCCGGCACCGGGATACCAGCGTGATGCACGTTCAAAGTTTTCCAATTCTACGACCATTTCATTGCTCCCGATACGACAAGCATCCGTTGCATCGGCATAAAATGAATTGTAGCCATAGGGCCAGTAGGCCACCTCTTTCCCATTGACTTTTACATGGGCATTGCTCATCGTGCCATCAAACACGAGAGTAATTGTGCGACCTTCGATTTCATTGACATTAAAGGTGGTGCGGTATACCCCTTTCCCGATAAAAGGCAAACCACCCGTACGTCCTGTTTTTTCGGTTTTCTCAGTTTCACCGTTTTGCTCTACGGCAACTACTTGCAAATCGTTGTTTCGGTCAAAAGGTCCGTATATTGCCCAATCGTGGGGTATTCTGACCTCTTTCCACTCATTCGCGTTGTCGATGCTACCTTTTTTGAATTCCCAATTTTCGTTGAGAGTAGTAACCGAACGCTCGGCATAGGCATTGAATGTAATGGCTCCCGAAAGAGCCATTACAAGAATAGAAATATGTTTTTTCATTGAAATCATAATTTTCAGGTAAAAAATTTAAAGTTTTATCTTGTAAAGATATAAAATAAAATTCAAATCTTTATAAACTTTACTTTTTTACTTGATTGGTTGCGTTTTTGAAAGGATCAAGTGCAACAGTTGGCGCGCCATTCTCAAAACAGCCGAGTTGATAGCCACCGTTATATCCGCTTGGGGCTTGAGGTTCCCAATAGAAGATACCTTCTACGTCGGCTTTCATCATCTTTTCAATCAATTGGCGGCACGCTTCAGCTTCTGAAAAGTGTTCCCCGATTTCACATATCATAATCGGTTTGTTGTACTTTTCTTTGAGGTGCTTAATATTAGCGAGACAGTCGTCGGAAACTTGTACCCAATTATCAGTACATCCAGCTTCTTTATCTTCCTCGCTTCTTACCCAATAAGGATAAAGCGACATACCAATCATATCGTATTTGCCACCATTTTGTTCCAATATGTCGAACATTTGGTCGTAGCGATATTGGTCGTTGCCTTGGTCGAGGTGAACGATAACCCAAGCATTGGGGAATACGGCTTTAACAGCATCGTAACCAGCATTGTTGAGTTGTGTTAGCTCAACAGGGTGGTCGAGAGTGCCAACAGGGTGCATCATGCCGGGAGTCGTTTCGTTGCCGATTTGAACCCATTCCGGTTCTACACCTGCATTCTTGAGAGCATTTAGAGTTTCAGTCACATGATTACCAACAGCCTTAGTCAATTCTTCCATTGGCATATCTTTCCATGCTTCGGGAATGTGTTGGTGACCGGGGTCGGCCCAAGTGTCGGAGAAATGGAAGTCAATCATGAGGCGCATATTCAAGCTATCTGCTCTTACGGCTTTCTTTACAACATCTTCAATGCTATTCCATTTGTCTTTGGGGTTTACCCAAACGCGCAAACGAATTGAATTTACACCGCAATAGTCGCGAAGAAGTTGCATACATTCCATCTCTTGAGGATTTTCTCCGGGAGTGTAGAATTTATCCCCTTTGGCTTCCATCTCTGTAATCCAGCTGACGTCGGCGCCACGAGCAAATCCCGTTTCTCTTTCATACTGTTGCGTTTGCTTGCCGGTGCACGATAGTAGTGTGGCCGACAGCATTAATGTTGATGCTAATATCCAGATGTTTTTCATGGATCTGTTTGTTTTGGATTATTTTGTCTTAAATGAATCGAGAGCTACAGTTGGTTTACCATTTTCGAAGCAACCTTTTTTGTAACCGCCATTGTAGCCGGCGGGCGCTTCCGGTTCCCAGTAGAAGATACCTTTCATGTTGAGCGACTTTGTGCGACTCATGATTTCGGAAATAACTTTATTGCAAGTTTCCCCTTCTCTGTAGTCCATCCCAATTTCGCAAATCATGACCGGCTTTCCGTAGGTGGCTATGACGTAGCTGATGTTTGCAACAAGGTCGTTGACAGTAGTTTGCCAGCTTTCTACCTTGGGATAAACCGACATACCAATCATATCGTATTTGGCGCCATATCTCTTAAGCGGGCCGAATACATGGTCGTAGCGCCATTGGTCGTTCCCTTTGTCCAAATGAACTATGACAGCGGCATTAGGGAACACAGCCTTAACGGCGTCGTAGCCGGTTGTTATAAGTTCTGAGAAGTTTTTAGGATTGTCGATAGAGCCAAGAGGTAACATCATCCCGGGGGTTGTTTCGTTGCCGATTTGAACCCATTCCGGTTCGATGCCGTATCCGTCAAGAGCGGTAAGCAATTCGTTTACGTGGTTGGCCATTGCTACTTTTAACCCTTCCAAGTCGAGATGAGCCCATGCCGCCGGAGTGATTTGTTTGCCCGGGTCGGCCCAAGTGTCGGAGAAATGGAAGTCAATCATAAGACGTAGCCCCAAATTGTGGGCGCGACGCGCTTTAACGAGCACATCATTAATATTGTTCCACCCTTCAGCGGGATTGACCCACACACGAAGTCGAATAGCGTTTACTCCGCAATATTCTTTAAGCAGTTTCATGCACTCCATTTGTGTTCCGTCGGGGGTATAAAATTTTTCCCCTTCAGCTTCCAATTGGGTGAGCCAACTCACGTCGGCGCCTTTGGCAAAAGTGCCACGCTCGATATCGGTTGGTTCGTCGTCGCCCGGAGGAATAGGTCCCGGATTGTCTTCGGAGCAAGCTGATGGTATGGCAACCGCAGCTGCTATTCCCAGGTAGACCAAAATCTTTTTTAATCTTTTCATTATAATTGTTTAAATGTATAGGGCTAATTATGTATGTTGTCTGTCAATGTTTGGCCGTTAAGGATTCCGAATTATTGGCAATGCGGCAATAATTGGATTGTGTTTCCATAACGGCCAAACGACAGAACTTATTGTACACTAAACCCCTTTAACTATTTCGGATTTTAGATTTTTAACTTAACGAAAATAATATCGTTGAGTTAATTAAAGATTTGAATAAGAGTATGTGCTATTAACAAGGTCGACAGTCAACAAATAAGAACCATTTGCAAGTTCATTATCGCCATCAAAACCATCCTGACCATAGATGAGCTGTCCGCTACCGCCACCGAAGCAAACATCCCAGCTTTGGTTGATGAGAATTTTAACACCCCAAGGAGTTTCTGCAATTTTTTCAACTATAGCAGTGTAAACACCTGGAGTTTCAGTAGCTGTCATCGGGAATTTGCCCCAGTCGTCATTAAGACCCGAGTAGTGAACTGTAGTTACAGGAGTCAATTCAAAAGTGAGACTTTCCAGGCTGGTGTTGAAGATATAAAGACCTTGTTCGGGAGCGGGAATGTTGGTTTTGGCACCATATTTAAGGTTGCCACTCATAGCGTCGCCTTCGCCGCCAAAGCCCCAAGATTCATCCCAATTTTCAGCTTCTTTATAGAGTTTGTAGCCCCATTCAGATGCCATGTAAACGCCACCAGCATAAGCTTTTTCATCTTCGTTGTATAGGCGCAAGAAGTTGTTGAAATGCCAGCTACCAGAAACTAAGTCGTCGTGACCTGATAGATAGAGTAGCGGACTAACCGGTTCTACCGGTTCGTCAGATGCAGCTTCAAATACTATTGCCCATTGAAGCGGGTTGACCATTTTGAGTTTCATTACTTGAACACCTGATGTGCCTACATTGATAGCCACTGTCGATGCGCTCTCAGAGAGGCTAAGATTGTCGGCAGATCCATTGAGCGCCACAGGCTTGGTGATTGAAGAGTCTTTATCGCCGGTAGAGACGTCATATAGAGTACCTGTGCCTGAAATGGTAATGTTTTTAGCACCTGATTGAGTGTCGACTGTCATTTTCCATTCGCTGGCCTTGCGGTCAAATTCCATAACGCCGTTGATGTCGCCCGATACTGTCAATTCCGGAATATGTAGTGCGCTCCACCACATTTCTACAGTATTTACTGTAGTGTAGTAGCAACCCGCAGGTTCGGGATACCAGAAATTGTAGATTTTGTCCTCAAGGGCAAGAGATGACACATAGAAAGTGCCGGCTGTGGCAGAGTTACCCCATATTACGCCAAGAGCATCTTGCATGTACCAGTTTTCCCATCCGGCAACTCCAGCAAAGCCTTCGTAGATGCCGTTTTCAGTGAGAGATATAAGAGTTCGGGTAGTAGGCTCTTGACTCTTGTTGAGCACATAAGCCACAGTCATGTCAATCTTGTAGGGAGTTACGAAGATGCTGAGCACATTGCTGTAGGTGGGATCAATGTTCTTACCCACAACAGATTTAATTCTAACGAATACTTCAGCGCGAACGCCCCCTTCAACACCGAGACGGCTCATAATCGAGTTGAGCTCTGATACGGTAAATTGATAAGAGTAGATGCCATCGGCAACTGTAGTGTTTACAACTTCGTTGAAATCTTGAGAGAGCGACATTTCAATGCTATTGGTGAGAACACCATCGGGCAGAGCAACGTCGGGATTGCTAAGAGACAAATTGCCGTTTTCATCCCAGTTGAGAGTCAGCGCAAGGGCTTCGAGATTATCGTAGTCAAGAACAATCTCCTCAGCAGAGGCACCCATAGTGACATCATCGTTGGTGTTGAGCGTCAGGAAGTCGCCGTCCTTGTCGCATGATGTCACGACAAGTATTGTCAAAGCCGACGCAATGATGCGCGATATATAATTAGTTTTCATTGTTATTAGTAATTGGGATTTGACAGATTAGTGTTAACCGACAATTCAGTAGCCGGGATTGGATAGATTTCATATTTGGGATCAACAGCAGTGCCGTCCATCACGCCACCTTTCCATTGCCAAATATATTTATCGGAGGTAAACATATCGAAACGACGAAGGTCGGTGCGACATACAGATTCATGCAATAGTTCGCGAGCTCTTTCGTCGATGAAGAATTGCAAATTCATTTCAGCGTCGGTGATATTACCTGAGATGTCGCCATAAGCGCGTTCGCGCACTTTGTTGACGAGATCTAGGGCTTCGCTGCGGGTCATGCCCTTTCCACCTCTTACTACAGATTCAGCAGCCATCAAATATACATCAGCCAAGCGGAATACCGGGAGGTCGGTAGAACAACCATTTAAGGCAGTGTTGGAAGCTTGCGTGCCATCATCATAAAGGTTGGTGAATTTTTCGCTGAAGTATCCATTTGTTTGGTCGTTGTAAACTGCAAGATATTGAGTTTGTCCATCGGTGTAGAACATGCAACGAGAGTCCTTAGAAGTGGCTACGTCGCCAAATTTGGCGGGAATTTCACCACGTACGCGGAAGTTACCCCAACCGCTTGTGATACCATATTTAGCAGGGTCTTGGCTAGATGAGTTAGAGCAAGAACCGCAAATGATATTGGTAGTGGCACCAAAGGTCACAGTAGTTGTAGCATCGATAACAAACGGGAAGATAATTTCGTTGGTGCGAAGATGATTTGAAGCGTTGAAAAGTTTGTAGAATTCAGGTTCAAGCGAGTATTTGCCACAGTTGATAACCTTGTTGCAATAAGATATACATTCGGTGTAGTAGGCTTGGCGAGTGTAAACTTCTGCGTTAAGGTAAAGTCGAGCAAGGAGTGACCATACGGCACCACGAGTAACTCTACCATATTCGTTGTCGAGAGGTACCTCTTCTTCGATTTCTTTAAGTTCATTTTCAATGAATTCGAACAACTGAACGTCGCTATATCTTTCAGGAATATATCCTGAGATAGGAGTGTTCTCATCAGAGAATGGACCTTGAGCATAGAGGTCGAGCACCCAATAGTAGGCAAGAGCGCGAAGGAATCTTGCTTCAGCCTTCATGTTTCTGATTCTCTGTTGTCCGGCTTCATCAAATCTAGCAATTGAACTTTCCCCGGAGTTGCGGATAAACTCGTTGCACACAGAGATAGTGTAGTATAGTCGGTAGTAACCATCCTGTACCCACACATCGTTTGCATCCCATTTGAAATGAGAAATGTTGTAGAGAGAACTCCACGTGTTGATACTTTCTTCGGTGGGGTCCTCTTGCATGTTGAAGATGCAACGAGAAAGGTCATAACCCTTTTCCGAATCAATATCTTTATCTCCGTCCTTCTCTTGACCGGTGATAACAAAACAAGCATAAGCCTTTGCGAGAACTTGGAGGTAGCTGTCGGGGGAACTGTAAACCACCGAGGCGTCTTTCTCGAATACCGGGCGTTGGTCGAGATCATCGACACACGATGTCGTTGTCGCAGCCATCAAGCCCAAGGTTAACATTATAATCGTTTTTTTCATTGTTTTTCCTTGTTAATGGTGATTAGAAATTAAGTCCTACAGTAAGTGAATAAGTGCGTGGACGAGGATATACGCTAGAATCAATACCGCCACTCACTTCAGGGTCGATGCCTGAATAATTTGTGATAGTGAACACATTTTGGACGTTAGCTGACAGATTCAAGCTGAGACCATCACAAACACGTCCGAAGTCATAGCTCAACTGTAGATTGTCCATTTTCAAGAATGATGCATTTTCAACATAGTGGTCGCTGAAATGTTGACGTACTGCAAAACCTGTTTCAAGATAGCTGCTGTTGAGGTTGTTGAGCTGATATGCGTTGTACGAAACAGTTTCCCATGCGCCCATGTTCATTGCATTGGCATTGTATACATAGTTTCCTATGTTAGCACGCAAAGATGTTGAAAGAGTCCATTTTTTGTAGCGGAGGCTTGTGCTAAGACCGAGAATCCAGTCGGGAGCAGGTGAGTGATAGTGGTAAAGGTCGGAAGAGTTAATCTGACCGTCATCGTTCAAGTCGGCATAAACACCTTCGATTGGTCGACCGGTCTTGGGATCGTACACCTGTTTGTAAACGTAGTAGGCATAAGGAGCGTATCCGGTAGAGAATACTTGAACGCGGCGGCTGTCGACTGATGAACCAACGAGAGTGTTAGGTGATTCAGCGTCGGGCGACATAGTAAGGTTTGTGATACGAGCTTTTTGCCAAGTTGCATTTGCGGCTACGTTCCATGACCAATCCTTGTTCTCAATGATATTGGCGTTGATTGAAAGTTCGAAACCTTCACTATCAACGTTGCCTACGTTGGAAAGGATATATTTAGCGAAGTTAGTGCCGGCAGCACAAGGAACTGATGCCAACAAGTCTTCGGTAGTGCGTTTGTAGTAGTCGAAGCTGGCAGTGATGCGGTTGTTAATCAATCCGAAGTCAAGACCAATGTTCCAAGCCTTTGTAGTTTCCCATTGAAGATCGGGGTTATATTTTTCCGGACGATAAGTGTAGATGGGCACTCCGTTGAATACGTATTGTGCACCGTCTTGAGAAATAGTGTAAACCGGCATGTAAGAGTAGTTGGCAATACCATCTTGCTGACCTGTAATACCATAGGAAGCACGAACTTTAAGATCGTTAACGATGTCGCGCAACGGTTCGAAGAAATTTTCTTGCGAAATACGCCAAGCAAGAGCTACCGATGGGAATGTCCCCCAGCGTTTAGATTTAGCAAAACGAGAAGAGCCATCGCGACGGAATGTAGCAGTTAACAAATAGCGGTTGTCGAATGTGTAATTCAAACGTCCATAGTATGACAGAAGGGTGTGACGTTCGTCGGAAGGAGCTGAGGTAGATTGCACTTCGCCGGCTACGTTATAGCTTTCGTAGTAGGGTGAATAGCGTTTCCACCATTGGTAGTCATAACCAAAAGTAACATCGACAGAACTTTTTATAGCGTCGAAATCTCTGTTATAGTTGGCGTAGATTGTGAACAACTTATTGTAGGCTTTTTTCGGGCCAACACATGATACAGAACCACCGGAGTTGAATCCGCTCCATGATTCGGCGGGAGTGAAATAGTCGCTTCTACCTTGAGCACGGTCGTAGGCTGCAGTTGCATGAAAACGAAGACCGGGAACCGGACGAACATTGTAATCAACATCAATGCTACCAATCACGCGGCTGGTGTGCGACTTGTTGCGGTAGTTAATAAGCCCCACGGGGTTGGCAGTAGCGCCGGTTACGGGAATGCCGTTGATATCTACCGGTTCGTTGAAGCCAAGGAAACTTTCATCTCCTGAATATACGGGAATAGTGGGGTTGTAGGTTGTAGCGTTCCAAATTGTAGAGCCGCTGGGATAACGGCTCACATTATAGGTAGCTTTACCGCTGATAGTGAATCGAAGGTCGTTGTTGAAGAAAGAGGGACTTAAATTCAAGTTAGCTGAGAATCTCTTGTTTTGGTCATTCTTTATGATACCTGATTGATAAAGAGTTCCAATTGAAACACGGAAGGGGAGCCAATCTGTAGCATGTCCGGAAACGCTGAGGTTGTTGTCGGTGCCGAAGCCTGTTTGCATCACCAAATCGGTCCAGTCGGTGTTTTCTTCGCCAAGAAGTGCAATTTGAGCGTCGGAGCCGTTAGTGCGTATAACATTGACAAACTCATCTCTGGAGAGCATGTTAGCAGTTTTTGTCTTTGTAGAAATAGAGTTGGTAGTTTGGAAAGAAACTTTCACACCTTCACCGTGCCCTTTTTTGGTAGTGATAAGAATAACACCATTAGAAGCACGAGAACCGTAGATGGCAGTAGATGATGCATCTTTAAGTACTGTCATGCTTTCAATGTCGTTGGGGTTAATCATAGAAAGGAAGTTGCCTTGGCCTTGGATGTATCCACCCACTTCCATAGGCACGCCATCAATAACGATTAGGGGGTCGTTAGATGCATTCAAAGATGCTCCACCACGAATACGGATAGTAGAATTACTAGTTGTGGCACCACCGGCATTAACGATTTGTACGCCCGGCATCTTACCGTTGATAAGTTCTTCGGGAGAAGAGATAACACCATGGTTGAAATCTTTTTCGCTGATTGATGATACAGAACCGGTAAGGTCATTTTTCTTACGGACACCATATCCGATAACCACAACTTCGTCCAATGCTTCAGCATTAGGTTTCATTGTGAAGTCCATTACGTCGGAAGTAATATCGACAGTAATAGGATTGTATCCCACGTAGGCAACGTGAAGTTGCTTTCCTGTGGCGGGAACTTTCAACGTATATTTGCCGTCGAAATCAGTTGAGGTACCGATAGATGTTCCTACAACCTGAACTGTTGCTCCGAGGAGAGGTTCGCCTGTTTCATCACTGACAGTACCCGTCACTGTCCGTTGTGATTGTGCAAGTGCCGAAACGGGTATAAAGAGTATTGCCAGGAATAAACCCAACAAACGGCTCCTTATTCGGGTTGCACCGATTGATTTGTTCATAGATTGTTTTTTTAGTTATTAATTTAAGGTAGTTTTAACTGGATTTTTCTGTTAGTTAGTAGATGAAGCAATGAATTTCGACATCTGTCAGTGTCAAAATTATAATTTTAGAAATGTAAAAATGTATTAAAATTGGACAAAAAGTGGAACAAATCGGACAACTGTCTGTTTTGATGACTATTTTAACTAAATCTCGTCGTCTGATTGGTATTGGCTTGGTTTGACTCCGAATTGAGCTTGGAAGCATTTCGCGAAATAGGAAGGAGTCTTAAATCCCACCATATATGCAATTTCCGAAACAGTGAATCGTCGTTGACTCAAAAGCACTGCTGCTTTCTGCAACCTCACTCTACGAATATAGTCAAGAGGAGCAGTATTCATATATTTCTTTATCAATCGGTAGAGATGTTTTTGATCCAATCCGAGTTTTTCGCACAATGAATTCACATTTAAGTCGGGGTCGGAAATATTCTCTTCGATAGTTTTGGCAATTTTAGCAAGAAGTTTTTCGTTGGCAGTTTCGGCTGTAATCGGTTTTGACTCTGATTCAGTTATTGTTTGAATCCTAATTTTCTCTTTTATGTCGTTGCGCGATTTTAGTAATAATTTGATGCGCCCAATCAATGCTTTTGGCTCAAAAGGCTTAGCCATAAATACATCAATTCCCAATTTAATACTCTCATTTTCTGTGGGATTATCACTTTTCGCGGTTAGCATGATTATGGGAATATGAGATAATCGAGGGTGCTGTTTTATTAATTTTACCATCTCCAACCCACTCATTATCGGCATCATTTCGTCGACAATAATCAAGTCAGGCAAAAATGATGATGCAATTGCAAATCCTGAACGTCCGTTTGCGGCAGTCAGCGTAGTGAAATCATTATTGAGGCAGTCAGCAATAAAATCACTTATCTGGGCATTGTCGTCAACGATTAATATCTTAGACTTGCCGACATTGCCGGGTTGATATATGTGACTGCAATGTAGGGCAACATTTTCAGAAATAGGTAGTGTCACTACAAAAGAAGTGCCTTGCCCCTCTTTACTATAAAGAGATATGTTACCTCTCATTAATTCGAGGTATTTCTTAATTAGGTATAATCCCAATCCGGTGCCTTCTTTGAGTGCAGATGCCGATGCCGAGCGATACATGCGTTGGAACACCAACGATTGGTCGCTATCGGAGATGCCTACACCGTCGTCGGATACCACGATTTCTACATTTTCCCCTTGTTTGCTGATGCCACATGAAATTGTTGCGTCGGCATTGGAATATTTGCAGGCATTTGAAAGTAGATTGGTTATGATTGATTCAAATTTTACGGCGTCACCCTCGATATGGATTTGCTCTACTGATGAGTGGAACACGAAATTCTTCTGAGGATTGTTCTCTTTAAACACATCAAATACCCCTTTGCAAAATTCAACGATATCAAACGTTGACAATATCAACATACTCTCGTCGGCATCTTCCAAATGTTGAAGCTCGATAGTGCGATGTATCATATTGTTTAACCTGACAGCATTGTTGTAGACTGTTTCAAGGCTTTTTTTGCTTTCTTCATCTTTGGCTCGTTCTTTCAGTTGGCTCACCGGTCCAATTATCATTGATAGCGGGGTCTTTAGGTCGTGGGATATATTGGATAGGAATGACAACTTTCGCTCTACGCTTTCTAATTCATTCTGTCGTTCTTGCTCTCTAAGCGCTCTGATGCTACGTTTTCTAACATACCAAATTATCCAAATAATCAGAGCAATCGCAACAGCAATATATGCTATTATTGCCCATGTAGATAATGCGAAAGGCGCTTTGACTGTCAGTGGTATCGCAATTGGAGCCATTGGCGACCCTATTGTCTTGACTAATAGGTTGTAGCTCCCCATGTTGAGGTCGGAGAAAGTGATTGTATTGGAGCCTTCGGGCATCACAATCCATCCGCCATGCATATCTTCTTTCGATTTTGAAAGTTTGTACATATAGCGTTGTACAGCCTCAGGGGAGTAGTCGAGTGAACTTACCACGAGTGTGATACCGCCTCCGGATGGAATGGTTATCACGTTATCGCTACCTTGCAAATCCGATAAATTGAAGTGCCCTTCACCGGTATCGTTCAGCACCATTTTGATGGTTTTGTAGTCGGTGGCTTTGTTGATAATGTCGCGATCAACTTCTACTATTTCATCAGTTCCGCCGAGATATACCTTGTTGCTGAGCTTGTCCTCATATACTGCAGTGTAGGATTTTTGGGGAATAGGCAATAGTTGGGCCTCTAACGTAGTGCCATTTATACTCCACACGTTGCTCAGTGTTGAAACCCAAAGACCGTCAGCAACAGCACCGATTGCCATAATTGACTCATCACTATTGGTCTGTGGAAATCTAATTGTCTGATATTTTCCGGTAGTAGTGTTGAAGATTATAGCCCCATCTTTGTGGGCACACCATACATTCCCGTTATTATCAGTGCATAGATGCGTGGGATATTCTCCTGCGATATTGAAAATATCATATTCTGTGGCTTCCCCGGTTGCCGGATTATATCGAGTCAGTACATTGTCACGATATAATAATATCCATAAGCAACCTTGTTGGTCCTTTACGATATTGTTGATAAAATCATTATTAAGGTTGAAAGGAGTTGTCTCAGAGTTAATTGACTTGTTGGCGGCAATAATGCCTCCATTGATGTCAAATTTATTTTTGTCAACATAGTGTATGCCATTAAGAAAGCTCCCAATCCAAAAATGGCCTTTATCTTCTACGATTGCATATACCCAGTTAGAATTATGCTTGCCATTCTCATCTACAATATAAAACACGTCAAAACTGTTACTGCCTTTATTTAAACGATTGACTCCGGCATCGGTTGCAAACCACATGTTGTGGTCAGAGTCTTCGTAAATCGCGCGTATTCTATTGTGAGATAGTGAATTTCCTGATTCTGAGTGGCGATACCATATAGGTTGACCGTTCATCGACAAATGTAGGATTCCATTTGTGCCTCCCAACCATAAGTTATTGCTATGGTCGCGATATATGTGGAAAATTTCATTTCCCTCACCCGAAAGGGTCAGCGAACTGAGTTTCAAGGTTCTTATTGCTCTTGAATTAGATGCTATGGAGAATCCTCTATCATGACCTGCCAAAATGTTATTCTGAGAATCGACGAATATGCTCCATATTTCATTACCGGCTAAACTTAACTCTTGCCGAGTGTCATGTCGATAGTGTTTCATTCCCTCTTTTGAGATGTCAAAAACACCATTGTCGGTGCCAACGAAAATATGACCTAATTCCCCTCGAGTCATACTCTTAATATTGCCACTTTCCGGTATGATAACTTTTTCCCATTGCTCATGTATCGGGAAATAGCGCAAAAGAAACCCCTCTCCACCCACGTAGATGCTTTCTTTATCGTCGTTTTCAAGTAGACAGTTGACAAAGAGTGTGGTTTGTTGCCCAGTTAATGTTGGTTCTATTTCTATCTTGTTGAAACACTCGGATTTGGAATCCCAACGAGCCAATCCATCGTAGGTCCCTGCATAGAGTACTCCGCGACTATCTCTGATGATTGAGTAAACCGAACGATGGGGTAGCCCTTCGGAATAATCGCTCATAATATTAGTTGAAAGATTATACCTTAAAATTCCATTCAATCCACCAATCCATAGGTTGTTGTCGGCCAAATGTAGCACACGTATTTCTTTTGGTGTTGGAAATTCCGCTTCATTCAAAAGCCCTGATGCATAATCATAAATCAGTAAACCGTTATTGCTCCCAATATATAGTTTGTTTTCATGTTCTATTATAGAATATATTTGCAATCCGGCACGTTCTGCTATATTGACAGAATGGGTAGCTACGCCATCGTAGAAGTATAAGCCATTATTTGAGCCAATCCACACAAGTCCGCGGCTGTCCTTAAAAATGCAGAATACGGTGGTTTTTTTGCCGTCGACAGTAACATTTTTCCACGACAAATCCGGGTCGGGGAGTTGAGTCTCTGCCAACCCGCTGAACGGCACTATGATAGTGATTATTATAAGTAAAAATCTCAGTGCAACACTGCTGTTACGATGCTTCCTCATGATACCTAAGGTATGATTTTTCCAATTGATGGCGTCGGGAAGGGAATGACGCAAAATCGATGATGTTATATGTAGAGAAGATGATGTTTACAAAGGAAATCATTATTGCAAAGATAGCATTTTTAAAATATTTCAAACAACGCAAAGATCAATCAATGTTGCAACAAATCCCCGAATTTTTGCAACAAATTCGACATGGTTTTCACGTTTGCAAAATTTTATGTTAAATATTTCAGCGGATATATTAATATATATATAATTTTTTTAAATTTGTAATTAATTTCTATCGATGATTAATTTGTAATAAACAAAATTGTTGTGAGGATTGTTTTATTGTGTATTTTAACTATGTTTATCACGATGTCGTTGTCGTCTAAAGATAACGAATCAATTGATATGCAATATGCCGATACCTCAACGGTAGAAGTCCATTCAAAAATATATTATCCGGTAAACAAGGTTGATATATATGAAAATTATATGACCAACCGAAAGCAGTTGGATTATATCAAGCGACATCTCGCAGTATCTCCTCGAATAGATAGCATAACGATACATTCATTTGCCTCGCCCGAAGGACGATACAGTTTCAATAAGTGGTTGGCAGAAGAACGCGGTAAAACAGCCAAACGATATATCTTAAGTAATATACCGGAGTATCGTCATTTCCCAGATTCGTTGGTAAGAATTGCCCCAATAGCAGAAAACTGGGCGGGAATGCGAGAGGAGATAGAAAAGAATTATCAACTCGCCGACCGCGAAGAGGTCCTGGCGATTATAGATAAGCCCGGGGTGAGCGACGAAGAGCGTAAAAAGTTGTTGAAGGGATTGAATAGAGGGGAATCGTGGGTGTATATCTTGAAAAATATAATGCCACAACTACGTTATGCTACGTGGGTGTCGGTGTGGCAACCGGTAGGAGAAGTTACACCTGCGCCTCCGGTTTTGCAGTTGCCTGTAGGGGAGCATGCTGTTGCTCCACTTGAATTGGAACCTGTAACATTTCCTTTAATAGTTCCGAAGATTGAATACGACACAAAGACGATATTGGCGCTAAAATCCAACTTATTGTATGATGCATTGTCTTGGGTTAATTATTCAATAGAAGTCCCGTTTTGCGGAGATAAGTTTTCGGCATTATACTATCACCAATTCCCATGGTGGAGATGGGGAGAGGGTAACAATAAATATTGTATCAGATTCTTAAGTATAGGAGGCGAAGGGAGATGGTGGTTTAAGCCTCAACCACGCCCGGCAACCGAAACACGCAGAAAGCGAGATTGTCTGGTGGGACATTTCATTGGCGCATATTGCGAGTCGGGGAAATATGATTTCGAGCGTAGACGAGACATTTGCTATCAAGGAGAATTTTGGAGCGTTGGCTTGAGCTATGGTTATTCAATGCCTATCGGACGTTATCTCAATCTTGAATTCTCTATCTCGGCAGGTTATGCTTCGATAGCCCATAGGGGATACACACCATCATCCGATTACAATATTTTGTGGCGTGATTACGAGAAGATAGGGCGTTGGCACTATCTGGGAATTACAAAAGCACAAGTTTCGTTGGTAATTCCGATAACAATCAAGGTGAAAAAAGGAGGCGGATTATGATGAAATACAGTAAAATTCGTCGACTATTCGTGTTATGTTTGCCATTATTGATGGTGGCGTTCGTGGCATGTGAGCATCGTCCTTTGGAGGATCCATATAATATGCATTATGTGCGTGTTTATATTGATGAACAGATAAAAAATGTGACCTACGGATTTTATGATGAATCGCGATTGCGCCCGGAATATATTCGTCCGCGAGTGTTGCGAGTAGCATTATGCGATCCTATAACCAATAAAGTTGTTGTAGAGCGATATTTGCAGACCACGGAGGAGGATGAACGCGGATACTATATAGATGGATACATTTCGGCGGAGGAAGGAGAGTATAATCTGATGATATATAATTTTGGCACGGAAAAGACTAAAATTAGAGATGAATATAACTATTCAGGCATTCAAGCATATACATCGCAAATACCGAAAAACTATCATCAGTACATTCCGATGTCGAGCGTTGATATCGCTGAGGAAGCAATAAGATATTGCCCTGACCATTTGTTTGTGGCGAATTGTCAACCCGTTAAAGTCGGCAAGAGCGTCGGCTTGGATACGTTGCGAAATCAGGACGGCGATTTCTTTACCGCACGGTCGATAGTATTATCGTATTATCTTCAAATTAAAATTAAAGGTTTTAATTATGTTAGTACGGCAGTGTCGTTGCTAAGCGGTATGGCAGGGTCTACTACATTGAGTGATTGCACTTTGAATAAAAATGATGCAGTCAGCATATTCTTTGATATGGATTATGCCGATGTGCAGCGCACTAAAAACGAAGATAAAGAAACGGCAATTTTATATGCTACTTTTAATACATTTGGGAAATTACCGGAGGAAAGAAGTATTTACACTCTGAACTTCGAATTTAATAAAAGTGACGGGACATCTCAAGTTGAAACAATAGATATAACCCCAATGTTCTTTGACAATCCGCTGGTAGTGAATGAGCAGTGGATAATCTTGGAAAAAGAAATTGAGATATCGCCACCTATTGGCAGTGGAGGAATGACCCCCGGAGTAGATGAATGGGGGGATATTTGGACTGATATTTATTTGTAAAACATATTCATTAATCCTTAATACTAATCAAAAAAAATTATGAAAAAAAGTGTTTTATTTACAGCACTTGCAAGTGTGGTACTTGTAGGATGTGTAAGCGAAGAGGTGACAGACCTAGGCGAAAAATCAAAAGCTAAAATTGCATTTGATGCTCCTGTAATGTATAGCAATGAAAATTCGAGAGCAAATGTTTATGGGGAAGTAGGTTCACATGTTTATGGTGGACAGCAGTATTCTTATCCAAGAGAAGAAAATTTTGTAATTTATGGAGTGAGCCATGAAGGGGATTTTGCTGGATGGAATAGTGGCACACCGGCAGTGTTCAGTGGTACCGCGATTTCTTATGACAATGACCTCGATGGATGGGCTCCCAAGACAGCAACTGGAGGGTATTATTATTGGGAATCAGGTAAAAAAATGACTTTTGCAGCATGCTCACCTGCCGATTTGGAACAAGAGAATTGGCGAGAAGGTGACAACAACAGAACTTACGGTGCGACAGGATTGACAATTACCAACTTTGAGGTGAATGAAGATGCTGCCCACCAATATGATTTGTTGTTCAGTACACGTGCTTGCAACCAAACGTCATCCGACATGCAACAATCAGCTAGCTATTATAGCGGTATCCCTATCAAGTTCCAACACGCACTTTCTTCTGTTCGCTTCTCTATAGCAAATAGCTCACCCGAAACAGTGGTGTTGACAGGCATTAAATTGGCGGGCGTGAAATATAAAGGAACATTCAATGAAAATATCGTGGAGCAACCGTCAAATTATGCTCAATATGAGAGAGGAGATGCCGGTAATGTAAATCCCGCATGGGAAGTTGCTGCGGATGTAATCAACACTCCGTATTTGGCATTCCAGGGCTCGGTTACTTTCCATACCAATCCCCGATATGTATCAGCATTGGTGGAAGAAGCAGATATCGATACCAATGTGTGCAATCAATTGTTGCTTATGCCTCAAGAGTTGACAGAGGATGTTGTTCTTACTGTAAATTATACAGTGAATGGAACACCTAACCATAAAGAAGTTCAATTGAGCAACTTGCTATCAGGCGAGGGTGACGTGAAAACTCCGATTAATGAATGGGAAATGGGCAAACGTTATACTTATCGCTTGCACTATAGCTCTGCAACAGCAGATAGAGATAAAATCTATTTCGCCCCCTCTACTACAGAGTGGCAAGATGTTGATGTTATAATCGTAGAATTATAATCTGATATTCTATTCATATTCATCAACCGGCAATTGTCGGTTGATGAATATGAATATTTATAAATTCCTTTATGAGAAAATATTTTCAATTAGAGCAAAAACTGATAAGAGCATTATTGTTGATTGTAGTGCTTGGATTGTCATCGTGCGTAAAAGAAGATGGCGATGAGCTGATACAAGAAACAAGCGACGTTATCACGTGGGACGTGATAACGAATGGCATGCAGAATAGTAGAGCTTTGGTTGAAAATGATGATATGCTGCAAACAGCGTGCTCGACCGGAGGAAAGTCCATAGGAATATGGTCGGCATACGAACTCAACGGCGTAGTTACCAAGAATGTGCTGGGTAACTCAACCGGTGATGTTAGTTTGTTTTATCATAAAGACACACAGTGGGATAATTATAAATGGTGGACTTACGGCGCGGAGGCAGAAAAATGGGTGAAAGGAGCTAAGTATACGTTCAATGCTTATTACCCGATGAACGTGGTGAATGAAATTTCCTCATCGGATGTATCAACATTTGTAATTGATTATAATACAGAACGATATCAAGAGGACTTGATGACAGCATATGCCTTTGTAGATACAAAAGCGCCATCCTTCAAAACGACAACACCGGTGACATTAAAAATGCTTCACACCTTATCAGCCCTAAAATTTAGATTCTCATTTATGAATAGAGATGGGTCAACGTATAAAGATAGCGATGCGTTGACATCATTCTGGCTTGAAAATACAGAATATGATAAGGGATTTGCCACTACGGGAGTGTTGGCATTTGGAACAATCAACGAGGATGGGTCGGTAGATGGTGAACATATATATTGGTATCATGAAGATCACCCAGAGCCATCTACATCGGAGCGCGAACGTAAAATCTATGCCTGGGATGATGAAAATGGTGTGAATTTCGGCTCAACCACATCAAGTCGCACAGTGGCAACTGCGTATAGCACAAATTTTAATGGGGCACAAAAATATTCGGATAAGGATGGATGGGTTCTGACCATACCTCAAGAATTGGATGGAACATCCCGAATGTGCTTCAGATTGAAATCGACCGGCAACTTAATTCACCGAGTTGCTCTACCGAAAATAACATTTGAGGCCGGGAAAAGATATATTTATGATGTATGTTTCAGTCAGTCGGATGTTACTTTGAAAATATCCATAGCTGACTGGAATGAGCTTAAATCTTCTCAAGATATACCGTTGTAAAGAAAATGAGAGAGATGAAACCGATAGTAATAATAGCGATATTACTGACATTGCTCACCGGATGTCAACAATATGAAGGCGCGGGATATGATGAATGTGCAGAATTGACATTTAGAATATCTACCGAGTCGGTCGGTTCGCGAGGCAATGTGACAGATTATCCGTCTAATCCGGGGTCATGGTCGCAAGCGGAACGTGCTGTTGATGGCCGTTATCTTTACAATTTATCGGTTTATTTAGTAAATAGTGAAAATGAAATAGTGGCTTCACAAGAGAATATCGAGATAGATAATCAAGCCACGGAGCATGTAGTAGCTTTTGATAAAAGTTACGGATTGACACGAGGCGTTTATAAATTATTGGCTGTGGCTAATAATACCGCCCATAAAATAGGAACAAAGACATACAACAGTGGATTGGCGGGGACATGGAATTCGTCGAATTATGATGCGCTGTTGAATAACAAAATATCAGGGAATAGCACCTACAATATAAGCTCGAAAGAAGTGGTGCAGCCATTGTCGTTGATGAAAGATATTGAGCTGCATGCCGGAAATAATGTTGTAGAAGGGAAATTGGTGCGCACATTTGCAAGAATACGCATTGAGGTGAAAAATAATAGTGGTTCTCTGCCATTGAAAATAAAAAACCTCAAGTTCAGTGATAATTTTACACAAAAGCAGGCTTATGTGTTTGATGATGGTAGCGACCGCAAATATTTTGGGACAACCGGGGCGCCATCGTCGACGTCGACATATGCGTTACAGCCATTTACGACGGATGTGGGAGCGAATTATAAAACAATTTCATCCCAATCGTCGAGTGTCGTGTTTGACAGTTATTTGCTTGAAAGTAAAATAAATAATGGAGGGTACTATACCTATACGCTTGATTTGGAATATGATGGTGTAACCTCTGTTACCAACACATTTAAGCCTAATTGGAATACCGTAATTAACCGAATTAATAATCTAAAAGTAGGTACTGAAACATATTTTTTGATATATAACGAAAACACAAATCGATATTTGAGCGCAGGCGACGGAGTTGTATCTACAGCAACTCTAAGTAAAAGTGAAGCGACAGTAGGAACCGATAATGTGTGGCAATTGATTTCAACGGGAGTAAATAATCAATATTATATCAAAAATGTTGAAACCGATCTTTATATGCAGACACCCACGTCGAGTTCTGTTGTGATAGGAAAAAATCCGGTTGCATTTACTTTTGCCGAGGGGACATCGGGTGGTAAAAGGTATATTTCATTGCGAGCCGGAAATATGTATATAAATTTATCTTCGGCAACTAAAGTGCAAGGGACCAACAGCATAAGTAATAAAACAGGAGCTCGATTCCAATTCTATTCTGTGACTAAAACTACCACGACCAATCAAGGTGGAGCGATATCATATAATAAACCGATAACTCTTACAACTATTGACCCGATAACGCAACAATCATCGGCAGCAACTGCAATAAAAAGGAATGATTTTATCAACGTGCTTGTGACGGTAAGTTACAATCCGGAGGCAGGAACGTTTGAGTTTTATGTTCAAGATTGGAATAGCGGTGGAGGTAGCGTAGATTTTGAATGAAGATAAAGATGGAAGCGAAAAATATATATTTATACATAATAGTTTTTCTCCTGTCGATTACACTGTCAGCATGCGAGGAGGAAGATTTCGGCGCTGACGGAAAGGTGGGTGATAACGAAGCGTGGGCAACATTGAATTTTGGGCATGCTGATTTTGATAAGGTGGATGTGACGTCACGCGCCACATTGAGTGACCTCACAGAGTCGCGTGTTGAAAACCTATTTGTATATGTGTTTGACAGCACCGGAAAACGATTGTGCTCCCATTATTATGATTATAACAATCGAGTAGAAGAGTTGCCAAACACGGCAGGACATTATTGGACAGTCAATAACCGCACGTCATCAAATAATAACGACACAGAAGGAGAAGTTATGATAAAAGCACCAACCCTTGAAGGGGGGAGTGTATATATCATTGCCAACCTTAATGCCGACCAATTAAATATATCTCCCGACCAACTCAACACGATTGAACAACTAAGTGAATTGAAAAGCCTGACGGTGACATTGAATCAGGAAATAACATCTCGAACGGGCTGTTTTTTAATGACCGGAAGTGCTAATGGTGTTTCAATAGATAATAAGGGAAATATCACTAAGAATAAAACCTCATTGCGAATTCCATTAGTACGCCTTGATGCAAAGGTGACGGTGAAAGTGGCAATAGGAAATTCAACGCAAGCCAATCAACGCATGAGAAATTTTGTGCCGGAATCATGGCAGGTGTTGAGGTTGCCAAAGGGGACACAATTAATCGACACGGGCACTGACGCCGATTTCGCGGGATATTTTGACAGCGAAGAGAAATATTTTGAGAAGATGACCGACGGAGTCAACGAATTTTCGTTCTATATGCTTGAGAATATGGAGAATACGCAAGGAATCTCTACATATAATCAGCGAGATGAACGCAGTAAAAAGGGGGATGGCTCATACGATATGTCGGCGCCAATGTGGAAATATGCGTCGGAGAATGCCACCTATTTGAAAATAAAAGGGAAAGTGCAAATGGAGGTTGACACAGATGATGAAAATGCCATGCAATATCTGGAAGCCGATGTCACTTATATCGTTCATTTGGGCAATTTTGGCGACAGTAAGGGAGGGGGGAATTATAATGATTTCACTATAGACCGCAATACTCACTATACATATACGATTACAATCAAAGGAGTAAATAATATCGAGATTGAGGTAACTGACAATAAGGAAAATCAATCAGGAGCGATGGGGCATGTGTATAAGTCGCGGGAAGAAATATATACATTTGATGCCCACTATGGCCAGAGAGTGTTCAGTATAGATGTAGAGTCAATATTAGATAAAACAGTGACTTGGTATGTAAAAACGCCATTTAGCGAGGGAACTCCCGGCATGGAGAGTGGGACGGAAATCCCGAATCTTGATTATAAGTGGGCGTGGTTCATGGTCAACAAGACAAATAGCGATGGCTCTTATTCAACAAAAAATCAATGGTTTCCCGGTGACCACTATTTTGCGGAAAATCTTGATAGCACGGATAAATTGATGAATGTGGTTGAATTTGTACAGTTTATAAAGGACGAAAAAGCAAAATATGAAAATGCTACGGAAGCCAATAAGGGAACTGCAAGTGCATTTAGAAAGAATGCAAATGGTAGATATTGCATGTATGTCACGGTGTTTGTCGATGAATATTTTTATGAGTCAAATCCATTAAATAGCATGGACCAACCACAGGATTTGTGGAAACGTTTTGTCAATAAACCCAATCGCATAATGCATATTCTTTGCGATAGTAAAATTAGCAAAGATGGCGATAGCTCGTTGACAAGTAGTGTTATTACAATCAGACAACGTTCGATACAAACACCCTATAATATATCCAATGGAGAATTGGTGACTGCATGGGGATGCGAATCGGAAGATGAGTTCCTCAAAAGTCAATTGTACTTTTATGATAGCAGTGAGACGATGACTGCAAGCGATAATGGTAGTCGCAACTTAGGGAATATAGGTGTGACATCCGAGAAAAACGGACTATATAACACCGTGCGTATTCTCGGAATAAATCCCGGGGTGACATTATGGAGCGATTATTTAGATTACGATAGAGATAATGATTATTCTGCGACAATAAACAGAAATACAATTACGACGTATTTCCTAAAGAATGATAAGGCGACATTGCGATATGCAATACTGATGAGAAATCGAGACAATAATGGCAATAAAAAGATTGATTTGGATGAAATACGTTGGTATTTGTGCACGATGAACCAACTCTATGACCTATATATCGGGCAGTTGGGACTAAACAGTGATGCGGCTCTTTATACGGCTGAAATGGCAGCCCTCCCCAATGAAAAGTACACAACAGGGCCATATTCCGGAGCTTCGAAATGGCGAAATCATGTTGTATGTAGTACATGGACAGGAGGAAATGGTAGCAATGGCCAAATACAAGTGCTGTGGGCTGAAGAAGGGCTCTCAACATCGGGGTATTTTGAACGATGGGAAAAATATTCACCATTTTCAGCTCGATGTGTGCGTAATTTAGGACTTCTCGTTCCGACTAAATCAATAGAAGGTGTAGAGGGTGTAGATTATCCCGTTTCGTTAGTACAAGTGTCTAATCAAGGGGGAAATGTGTATCGTTTTGATTTGACGAATGTGAATGAAAAATCCTTACGTTATTTCACTTCCCGAGAATTGGAACTTGGTGATGAGCAGTCGGAAATGGCACGAGTATATAGCGGATTTGAAACCGGACAAGTTGTTACTCGCACTCAGGTGGGGGGTAGTAATAATTATGGGAATTACACATCATTGAAGAATGCTCTTGAATCGGGAGTTTCAACGGGTTGTGATATAGCAAATGGTTATCGAGTGCCAAATGTCAGAGAAGGAGCGCTAATGGCTCTTTATTGTCCATCTGATTTTTGGAATAATCAATATACGATGGTCAGTACGTGGTATTCATTGGGAGATAGGGCTACCGGAGGAAATGGATATGACGCCGGATATTATAGCTGGCAGTTCTCGTATAAATATGGAACTATCGGACGAACTGATGTTAATACCATTCGCTCGGTTAGGGACTGGCGCCCATAAAATATTAGATATTTGATTTTTGGGGAATCGACAAAGGGCATCAAATCGGTGAAAATAAAGGATGATAACCTCGAAGAATTTCAGTTCAGGCTCATTCTCCACCGAATAAAAAGATAAAAAAACAAAAAAGTGTTCGGTTAAATTGTTAAATCAAATTTTAACTATTAATTTTGCAGGCTGAAACTTAGTGCAGATAAACTCACTATTTTAATTAATGTATAAATCAATATTGAAATATAAATTTACGCTATGAACGTATCATTTGAAAAGCTCAACGACGTAGAAGGCAAAATCATTGTCAATGTAGAGGAGAGCGACTACAAAGCAAAAGTAGATTCTGAAATCAAAAGAATCGGTCGTACACACAATATCCCCGGTTTCCGTAAGGGTCATGTGCCCATGGGACAACTCGTGCGTATGTTCGGCAAACAAGTAAAAAGCGATGTGCTCAACCAAGAAGTTTACGAAGCTGTTGTCAACTACATCAGAGAAAATAAGCTTGGCATCCTCGGCGAGCCTCTTCCTGTTGAAGTAAAAGAAATATCAATCGAGCAAAAAGATTTCACTTTTGCTTATGAAATCGGTCTCGCTCCCGAATTGAATATAACCTTGGATAAGTCAACTACACTTGCTTACTATCCCATCAAGGTTTCTGAAGAAATGCAGGAGCAGCAAGACAAGATGCTTCGCGATCGTTTCGGCAAGCAAGTTCCCGGCGAAGAATTTGAAGAACGTGCGTTGGTTAAGGGTGTTCTCATGGAACTCAATGCTGATGGCACATTGAAATCAGAAGAAGATGCAATCCAAGTAACAAATGCTATCGTTGCACCTTTTGTGTTCCGTGGCAAAGATGAAGCTGCGAAATTTGAAGGTAAGAAAGTTGGTGATAAAGTAGTATTTAATCCTGCCGCTTCTTGCGAAGATAATGCAGCTGAATTGGCTTCAATGCTTAATATTGACAAAGATGCAGCAGCTAACGTTAAAGCTGACTTCGAACTTACTATCGCTGAAATCATCGTAAATCGTCCGGCTGAATATGGTCAGGAATATTACGATGAAGTTTTCGGAAAAGATAAAGTTACTACCGAAGAAGAATATCACAAAAACATTATCGCTATGATTGCATCACAACTTGTTCCTAATAGCGAAAACTTCTTCCAGTACACTACAGAGAAATCACTTGTTGAAAAATATGGTAACTTCGAGCTTCCCGCAGAATTCTTGAAGAAATGGCTCGTGGCACGCAACGAAGAGCTTTCAGCTGAAAACATCGACGCTGAATACGAAAAGATGATTCCCTCTATCAAGTGGCAACTCATCAAAGAACGCGTAGCTCAACAAGCTGAAGTTAAAATCGAAAAAGAAGATCTCGAAAACTTCGCTAAATCAATCGCAGCTCAGCAATTGGCTCAATATGGCATGTACAACCTTAGCGATGAAATGCTTGCAGATTACGCAAAACGTATCCTCGATGATAAGAACTCACGTTCACACATTATTGAGCAAGTTGGCGACCGCAAACTCTACGATGCAATCAAGAACCTCGCTACAATTGAAGTGAAAGAGGTAACTCTCGATGAATTCAAAGAAATTGCACAAAAAGCACAAGCATAACTTTTAGATACAACATTATAAGAGGGCGACAGGCGAAAAATCTTGTCGCCCTTCTTATTTTTATTGATGAAATAACTTCAAAATCGAACATTTTGTCGCATCAAGTGCTCAAATTTTGTCAATAATTGGCTTTTTTGCTTGAAAATGTGTGGAATTTATAGAAAAATGATTAATTTTGCGTTGTTATAATATTATATGTAATTTTAAACAGAGTATACACAAAATGAAAGTAATGAAGTTTGGCGGCACATCGGTTGGCTCAGCACAACGCATGAAAGATGTAGCCAAATTGATTAATGAGCGAGGACGCAACCTTATTGTCCTATCAGCGATGTCGGGTACCACCAATTCATTGATTGAAATCGGTGACTATCTTTATAAAAAGAATATCGATGGTGCGAAGGAGACGATTAACATCTTGGAAGCCAAGTATATTAAGACAATTGGTGAGTTGTATTCAACGAATGAATATAAAGAAAAAGCGACCGAAACGATTAAATCGTGCTTTAACTACATACGTTCATTTTCTAAAGATATTTTCACAATGTTTGAAGAGCGAGAAATTCTCGCTCAAGGTGAATTGATGTCGACTAATTTGATGAACTACTATTTGCAGGAAATTGGAGTGAAATCTGTGTTGCTTCCTGCACTTGAGTTCATGCGTACTGACAAAAATGCCGAGGCAGATACACAATACATCCGCGAGAAGCTCACTGCAATGATGGAAAAGTATCCCGATGCCGACCTCTTCCTCACACAAGGTTATATTTGCCGTAACGCTTATGGAGAAATCGACAATTTACAACGTGGCGGCTCTGACCTTACCGCATCGATAATCGGTGCTGTTCTCAATGCCGAAGAGATTGAGATTTGGACCGACATTGATGGTATGCACAACAATGACCCGCGTTTTGTTGAAGGAACAAAACCGGTTAAGGAACTCCACTTTGAAGAAGCTGCCGAATTGGCATATTTTGGCGCGAAGATTCTTCACCCCACGTGTGTGTTACCGGCAAAACTCAATAATATCCCCGTACGCCTGCTCAATACAATGCAGCCTGATGCCCCGGGAACTCTTATACACAACACCTCTGAAGGTCATTGTATAAAGGCTGTCGCTGCTAAGGATAATATCACAGCTATTAAAATCAAGTCCGGACGTATGCTCTTGGCTTATGGTTTCTTGCGTAAAGTATTTGAAATTTTTGAAACCTACAAGACCTCAATTGATATGATTGCTACGTCGGAAGTCGGTGTTTCTGTAACAATAGATGATGAACGCAATTTGCGCGCCATTGTTGATGATTTGAAGAAATTTGGAACAGTGACTGTTGATAGAGACATGGTGATTATCTGCGTAGTAGGCGACCTTGAGTGGCAAAATCGCGGGTTTGAGGCTAAAGCACTTGATGCATTGCGCGATATCCCGGTGCGTATGATTTCTTATGGTGGTAGCAACTACAACATTTCTTTCTTGGTTAAGAAGGAAGACAAGGTTGCCGCTCTCAACGCTTTGAGCAAACATTTGTTTGAATAATCAAAAATAGGGACGTTGATTCCATTTTGAAAATTAATTCATAACGATAATATGGTAACGAGGGCATTTTATTTGCCCTCGTTTGCTCATAAGATTTTTTAATTTCAATAGGTCGTATATACAACATAAGAGTTGTTTTTCATTATGAATTTTCCAATAGAACGTTTTCAGTCAATTAAAACACCATTTTATTACTACGATCTCGATTTGCTGAAGAATACGATAGCAGAAGTGAAAAAGCAAGTCGGCGACTCTCGCTATCACATTCATTATGCTCTCAAAGCCAATGCTAACCCCGACATTATAAAACCGATACGTGAGGCAGGATGGGGAGTTGACTGCGTGAGTGGCAATGAGGTAATGACGGCAGTAGAAAATGGGTTTGAGCCATCATCAATTGTTTTCGCCGGCGTTGGAAAAACCGACGATGAAATTAATTATGCACTCAGTGTTGGCATCGGCTGTTTTAATGTAGAATCATTGCCGGAACTTGAGGTGATTTCGCAACATGCAGTAGCTAAAAATGTTACGGCAAAAGTATCACTTCGAGTTAATCCTAATGTTGATGCTCATACTCATCACTATATTACTACCGGGCTGAATGAAAATAAATTTGGTATAGATTTGCGTCATCTTGATGCTGTTGTAGATGCCGCCTTTTCGCTCCCGAATATTTCACTTGAAGGGTTGCATTTCCACATCGGGTCGCAAATCACCGATATGGAGCCATATCGCCAGCTCTGTGAAAAGGTGAATGAATTGCAAGCTCATTTTGCGGCTAAAGGGATTACATTCGCTACAATCAATGTTGGCGGCGGATTAGGTATCGATTATGATAATCCCGACCTCAATCCTATTGCTGATTTTAAATCCTACTTTGAGGTTTTTCGTAATAATCTCAAATTAGCAGAAAACCAACAGTTGCATTTTGAACTTGGACGCTCTATTGTAGCTCAATGTGGAGCGTTGATTTCTCGGGTTCTGTACGTTAAGAAAGGTGTCGAAAAACAATTTGCTATTTTAGATGCCGGAATGAACGATTTGTTGCGTCCTGCACTTTACGGCGCACACCATAAAATCGAAAATATATCATCACCTGATGCATCGGAAGAAGTCTACGATGTTGTAGGGCCGGTGTGTGAATCGTCGGATGTGTTTGGT
The DNA here is from genome assembly GCA_017536215.1 of Muribaculaceae bacterium. Classification (GTDB taxonomy): domain Bacteria; phylum Bacteroidota; class Bacteroidia; order Bacteroidales; family Muribaculaceae; genus JAGBWK01. The sequence goes on from JAFXHY010000174.1 coordinate 28,946, forward strand.
AGAGATGAATGTTTACCCCACATGCAACGCGGCACTTTGGTGGCATTGCGTAGCGCAGGAGCCTACGGAGAAACAATGGCGTCGCGCTACAACCTCCGCACACTTCCCGACGCTGTTTATAGCGAGTGATAATTAATATATAATTAAAATATAAAGTCGTTAACACCTTTGGGTGATAACGACTATTTTTTTTCTACGAGAAGAAATCTCAATAGGATTGCTAATTGCTTATTAAGCAACAGTGTAGTCGACGCAGGCGCGTGACTCTTTGTTGTTGGCAATTAATGCGGCAGCTGCGACATGAGCGGGATGTTTTGCATATACATCAACGTCGGCGAGAGTGTCGACAGTTGCAGTTAGCACAACGTCCCAAGTTTCAGCGGGATTTTCGTTGATGCCTACTTCCATAGCTCGAAGCACGTCGATTTGTTGGGGGAGGGCTTCAAGAGCAGCTTTAAACTTCAAAGCAACTTCGCGGCGTTCTTCGTCGCTACCTTTAAGTTTGAATGTTACGATATGTTTTACCATTGGATATTGTTTGAGTAGTTGATAAATCAATTGTAGAGGCGTTCGCGAGCTGCTGCGACTTTTTCATCGGTGATATAGTCGTCGTAGTCCATCATTTTATCGATGATGCCGTTGGGGGTCAACTCAATGATACGGTTGCACACAGTCTGAATGAATTCGTGGTCGTGAGAGGCGAGCAAAATGTTGCCTTTGAATGTTTGCAAAGTGTTGTTGAAAGCTTGAATAGACTCCAAGTCGAGGTGGTTGGTGGGGGAGTCGAGCACCATGGTGTTGGCATTTCGAAGCATCATTCGAGCAATCATACAGCGCATTTTTTCGCCACCACTAAGCACAGAGGCTTTTTTCAATACTTCTTCACCGGAGAATAGCATCTTACCAAGGAATCCCTTGAGATAAATTTCTGAAGAGTCCTCAGAGAATTGGCAGAGCCAATCTACGAGGTTCATATCAGTGTTGAAGAATGAAGAGTTGTCCAAGGGGAGGTAGGCAGTGGTGATTGTTTGCCCCCATTCAAATGTTCCGGCATCGGCTTTACGGTTGCCTGAAATAATTTCAAAAAGAGCTGTCATGGCACGCGGGTCGCGGCTGAGGAATGCCACTTTGTCATCTTTCTCAATTTGGAAATTGATATCGTTGAAAAGCATTTCACCGTCGACAGAAGCTGAAAGCCCGTGTACTTCGAGAATTTTGTTGCCCGGTTCGCGTTCGGGGGTAAAGATGATACCGGGATAACGACGTGAAGAGGGTTGAATTTCTTCAACGTTGAGTTTTTCAAGCATCTTCTTGCGCGAAGTAGTTTGCTTAGATTTAGCCACGTTGGCAGAGAAGCGTTGAATGAACTCGAGCAATTCTTTGCGTTTTTCTTCAGCTTTTTTATTGGCTTGCTGTTGTTGACGAAGCGCCAATTGGCTTGATTGATACCAATAGCTGTAGTTGCCGGCAAAGAGTTGCACTTTGTTGTAGTCGATATCGAGAGTGTGAGTGCTGACAGAGTCAAGGAAGTGACGGTCGTGGCTCACAACAAGAACCGTATTTTCAAATTTTGAAAGGTAATCTTCGAGCCAAGCCACTGTGTCGAGGTCAAGGTCGTTGGTTGGCTCGTCGAGGAGTAGGTTATCGGGGTTTCCGAAGAGCGCTTTTGCAAGAAGCACACGCACCTTTTCGTTACCGGTCATGTCGCGCATGAGCATATAATGCTTGTCTTCTTTGATGCCAAGACCGCTAAGCAAAGCCGCAGCATCGCTTTCGGCATTCCAACCTTCAAGTTCAGCAAATTTTTCTTCAAGTTCCGATGCACGTATGCCATCTTCGTCGGTGAAATCGGCTTTAGCGTAAAGAGCATCTTTCTCTTTCATGATGTTCCAAAGCACGGTGTGACCTTGCAATACAGTGTCGAGCACTGTGCAGTCATCAAATTTGAAGTGGTCCTGTTCAAGCACGCTGAGGCGTTCGCCGGGGCCGAGGGTCACATTGCCGTGAGTAGGGGAGAGTTGTCCCGACAAAATTTTCATCAACGTAGATTTTCCGGCGCCATTAGCGCCGATTATACCATAGCAGTTGCCGGGGGTGAATTTTAGATTGACATCTTGAAACAGAACACGTTTGCCAAACTGAATTCCTAAGTTGTTGGTTGTAATCATTCCTTCTTTACCTTAATATCGTTATCGGCACCATGGCCGTAAATTTATTGCTATTAAATCGTTAACGAAGTTGAGCCTTCGAGAAATCGACTGCAAAGGTACAAAAAAATTACGTCATAGCGAAATCCCGCACGATTGAGAATCGAATTTAGTGGTTAAGCTTATTGATAGCCTATTGTGCCACGATATGCAAAAATTGAATTGCAGTGGTCAAAAGGTTATAAACATTAATGGCGGAAGCTCGTCGCCACCGCCATTAAGATATAATTTAGTAGATGTAATGAATCAAGGATTATTTGCCTGAATTGGCTTCAGCACGTTGTTTTTCTGCTGATATTTCTTTGATGTTCCAAACGAATAGAGCACCGATTAGCATTAGAATCCCGGCTATTGCAATCATAAAGATAGTTTGCGGAGCACCAGCCTGTGCGGTATCAGCTGCAGCGACGGGGAAAAATCCGAGGATCAAGCCACCAAGTAGTGCTGCTATAATTTGTGGCAAGCAGATGGTACAGTTGAACAAACCAAGATATGTCCCAATATTATTGCCTGAAAGCGCGTTGGTGAGGATTGTGAACGGCATTGCAAGCATAGCAGCCCAACCACACCCCATTAATCCGTAAGGAATTGTTAATGCCCATTTTGAGCTACAGAAATATACAGAAATAAAGCCGATTGCGCCAATTATAAGGCTGATTGAATAGGCGAGTCTACGGTTTTTAAATCGAGGTAATATTGCAGCCCAAATTACGGCTACAACAGCTTGTATGGCGAAAAGTACGCCGTTCCAATCGCCGGCATCTTGATATTGCTTTGATTGGGCATTGAGTACTGTGCTATATTCCGGATGAATGTCATCGGCAGCCGCTGAAGGAAGTTCTTTAACTTGTTCTTTCTCGTAAACACCATTCTTTTTAACAGCGATATGCGCCATTGTCAGTTTGTTTGCAGGAGTAATAGTCGAGAATGTTGTAATCGTTGACATTGGACCATTCAAAGTGGTTTCTACGTTGTCAACGTATATTATGTCTCCAACTTTGCCATATTCTTCACCAGGTTTGACAAGCGCTATGCCATTATGGTAGTGGATTTGACCATTTTTAACTATGAGTTGACCATCTGCGTTTTTAATGCTGTCGACATTGCAAGTTATTCCATTTATGTTAACACCGTCGATAGTCAATCGACCTTCATTGATGACGAGTTTGTCATCAGCAAAGAGATATTTATCAGAGAAAGACTCGCCATTAATTGTTACGCCTGAAATTTTTGTTTCTGATGGGCAATCAAATGCGCTACCTGCGATGGCATCGGTAGAGTATGTCCAAAGGAAAAGAAATCCTGCCCAACAGAAGAATTGTACGACACCAATAGTCCAGAATACAGAAGGGGCAGTTTTGATTGCACGAATCATACCAATGAACATATTTTCTTTTTTCTCTGATGTTTCTTCGGGTACACCATTATATTCAGCATACAATTTTGGCGGCATCTCTTTAACTTTTGCAAATGTGTAGAGTACACACAAGAAAAGTATCAAAGCACCGAGATAAAATGCAAATGTAACAGTCGGAGGAACTTCCCCTTCTGGAGCTGTGTTGCTGACAAACATCGCCAAAACAATAGGTGCAAGATAACCCACAAACGAACCAGCATTGCAAAGAAAACTTTGTATGGAGTAAGCCAACCCTTTCTGTTTTTCATTTACCATGTCTCCAACAAGCATCTTAAATGGTTGCATTGCCATATTGATTGAAGTGTCTAAGAGCATAAGGCAGAATAGTCCAAACGTGATAGCGGCAGAAACCGTCAGCCCGAGACTGCCGGCATTGGGAAGGAAACACATTACGATGATTGCAAGTGCAGCTCCTACGATGAGGTAGGGTAGACGGCGACCAAATCGGTTCCATGTGCGGTCTGATGCCGAGCCGATAATGGGTTGTACGAGAAATCCCATAAGTGGCGGAAGAATCCAAAAATAACTTAATTGATGCGGGTCAGCACCAATTGTGGAGAAAATGCGGCTCACTTGTGAACTTTGGAGAGCGTAGGCAATTTGAACACCGAAGAAGCCGAAACTTAGGTTCCATAGCTTCCAAAAGCTCAAGTCGGGTTTAGTTTTCATGTTGTTAATAAAAATTAGTAGTTAAATTTTGCTTAAATATTCAGTAAATGTAAGTATGTATTACCTTATTTTTTTCTATTGTTTTATTTCGGAATATAACCACGCTATTTCTTGTGCCCAAAGCGACTCGTCGGGCGTTTCCAATATGATTGGTATATCGTCCATGCGCGGGTCGTTAACGAGCATCGTGAAGAATGAAGATCCGAGTTCGCCTTGTCCGAGAGGGGCGTGTCGGTCAACTCGTGAGTTTAACCCTTTTTTTGAATCGTTGAGATGAATACCGCAGAGATAATTCAATCCTATGATTCGGTCAAATTCATTCCAGGTAGCTTCATATCCATCGGCTGTTGCTAAATCATATCCGGCAGCCAAAGCGTGGCAAGTGTCAACGCAAACACCAACACGCGATTTGTCCTCTACCTTGTCGATTATAGCTTTAATTTCCTCAAAAGTGCGACCAAGGTTGGAGCCTTGTCCGGCTGTAGATTCAATTACGGCTTTAACCCCATTTGTGGCATCGAGAGTTATGTTGATAGATTCGGCAATAGTTGCGAGGCAAGTGTCGATGTCGACGAGGTTAAGGTGAGAGCCCGGGTGGAAATTGAGCATTGTCAACCCAAGTTGGCTACAACGATTAAACTCGTCGAGGAATGCTTCACGCGATTGAGCCAACTTATCTTTGTCGGGGGAACCGAGATTTATAAGGAAGCTATCGTGGGGAAGGATGTGTTGAGGAGCATAACCGAAATCATGACACCGTTGCTTGAAAAGCTCAGCTTCGGCGTCGGATATCGGTTTTGATTTCCATCTCGACGGATTTCGAGTAAATAAAGCAAATGCCTTAGCACCGATGCTATTGGCATTTATAGGAGTTTGTGCTACGCCCGAACCGGCTGATACGTGAGCTCCGATATATTTCATTGTTATTTTTTACCTTTTTAATTGATACTCAGGTGAGTAGTGCGCAAAATTAGCATTGCAACGTTTAATTTCGTATGCGAAGAAATGCAATCTCATTATTTTTGATACAAAGATAAAAAAAAATATCAAGTTGCAAGTCTTTTTTAATTTAAATTTGTAGGTTAAAAATAATTATAAGTTATGAAAGCAATTTTAATAGACAATGTTTTGTAATAGAGCTTTTTTTATCTACTTTTGCAGTAAAGAAGGAGAGGAAATAAAATTATAATGTTAGGAATATCTAAAGAATTAATAGCCCAATTACCCCAAGCTACATTCAACGGTCGTATCGTTGTCATTAACTCCCCACTTGATTGTAGGAAAGTAATTAAGTATTTACTCACTCAATCCATTATAGGTTTTGATACAGAGACACGTCCGTCGTTTCATAAAGGCACTTCACATAAAGTGGCACTCTTACAGCTGTCGACAGCCGATGAGTGTTTTTTAATACGCTTGAATCGCACCGGATTGACTCCGGAGATTAAAGAGTTGATGGAAAGTGAGACGGTGATGAAAGTGGGATTATCGATTAAAGATGATTTGCACTCATTGTCGGCACTTGATACGATTATTCCGGCAAATGTGCTTGAACTTCAAAGCTATGTGAAGAAATTTAATATAGCCGATAATTCTCTCCAAAAGGTGTATGCAATTATATTCAACGAGCGAATATCGAAAGGGCAACGCCTCACGAATTGGGAAGCAGAATCCTTGACTGAAGCACAGCAGGGTTATGCGGCACTTGATGCATATGCATGTTTGCGTATTTATAAGCATTTAAGTAGCGGCGGTTTTGACCCGGCGACATCACCTTACCAAATTGAAAATCAATAGTCGTAAATCTATACCAACAGAATAGAATATGAAAAATTCATTAGTAGTACTATCCGTTATGGCATTAACAACAGCGTGTACGAATGGCACAACAGAAAAGTTGCAGTATCCCCAGGCTCCTGTCGACTCAGTAATAGATACATATTTCGATATTAATGTAGTAGATAAATATCGGCCATTGGAGAATGATACGGCAGCTGCTACGCTTCAATGGGTGGATGCGCAACGTCAATTGACAGAGGAATATATGTCGAAGATACCGTTCCGCAGCGAGTTGCGTAAACATATTGAATCATTTCAGAATTATAATAAAACAGGATTGCCCTGGAAAGGTAATGACAACCGTTACTACTTCTATGAAAATTCGGGAATGCAAAATCAATCGGTGCTATATCGAAAAGCTACGATTGATGGTAAAGCAGAAGTGTTCCTTGACCCGAATAAGTTGAGTGATGACGGGACTGTAGCTTTGACCGGCGTCTCGATGTCGCCCGACGGTAAATATACAGCATATACAATAAGCCGTAGTGGCTCGGACTGGACTGAGATTTATTTGCTTGATACCGAGACAGGTGAGTTGCTATCCGACCATATAGAATGGGCGAAATTTACTGGTGCGGAATGGTATGGCGACGGATTTTTCTATAGTGCATATCCGGCACCCGATTCAGGTAAGGAGTTTTCCAACGCCAATGAGAATCATCGCATTTATTATCATAAAGTTGGCACCTCGCAATCAGAAGATGAACTCTTTTATGAGGACGTAGACCATCCGTTGTATTTTCACTCGGCTTATGTGCCGGAAGATAGTCACTATATCTTCTTGATGGCAGGTGGTCAAGGATTCGGTTCCTCAATCAAAGTTAAGGATCTTAGAAATCCCAACGCAGAATGGAAGATAATGGAGCCATCGCAAGATAATATTGTAAATATAGTTGACGTGATCGACGATACAATATATTTTACGACATCGGTTGATGCTCCCAACTATCGATTGATGTCGGCACCCGTTAGCTCTCCGGGTAAAGAAAATTGGAAAGAACTGATAGCAGAGAGTGATGCTGTTATGGGAGATGTGCAGATGGCAGGAGATAAAATTATTGTAAATTACAAGCGCGATGCATCATCGAGCCCCGCTTTATATAATCGCGACGGGTCGCTTATTCGTCAGATAGAGTTGCCTTCAATAGCCAATGTGTCATTCTCAAGTTCACATCGTCACGATGAGGTGTACTACAACGTAGTTAACTATTTGCAACCATGGGCACATTATGAATATAATCTTGCCACGGGAGAGAGCAAATTGACAGAACGAGCTCAAGTGCCGGGATTTAACCCCGATGATTACGTGACGGAGGCAGTGTTTTATCCGTCGACTGATGGCACTATGGTGCATATGCACCTCACCTATAAGAAAGGGATTAAACGTGATGGCAATAATCCGGTATATCTTTATGGATATGGGGGATTTAATATCTCACTCGGCCCGGGATTTTCGTCAAATCGATTAAATTGGCTTGCCAACGGAGGAATATATGCAGAGACCAATCTTCGCGGAGGTTCGGAATATGGAGATAAATGGCATGAAGCAGGAACGAAGTTGCAAAAGAAAAATGTGTTCAACGATTTTATTTCTGCTGCAGAATATATGATTAAGGAGGGATTTACCACCCCGTCGCGTATCGTGATAGAGGGAGGTAGTAATGGCGGATTGCTTGTTGGCGCGTGTGTCAATATGCGTCCTGACTTATTCGCTGTAGCAATACCGCGAGTTGGAGTTATGGATATGCTTCGCTATCATCTTTTTACAATAGGTTGGAACTGGGCTTCTGATTATGGAACCTCGGCCGACAGCCCGGAAATGGCGGAATACTTGTATTCTTACTCCCCGATGCACAATATTAAAAATGATGGAACTCGCTATCCGGCAATTCTTGTAACAACAGCCGACCATGACGATCGTGTTGTGCCGGCTCACTCATTCAAGTATGCTGCAACATTGCAGGCTTCTGACACAGGCGATAACCCCAAACTTATCCGTATTGATTCTAAAGCCGGTCATGGTGCCGGAAAACCAATGCACAAAGTAATTGACGAATACACTGATTTGTATTCATTTATTTACTATAATTTGGGCATAACTCCGATTACAGAGTGAAGATTTATAAAGGGATATTAGTTTCGCTTGTCGGCATATCGATGTTGACAAGTTGCTTTACGGGTATTGAGAGTACGCCGCGTATCACTAAGAAAGATGTGATGCGCAATGATGCCATGATTGCAAATGAAGCATCGGAGATAGCATCAAAGCTACAGCCTGCGCCAATATCCCAATGGGTTGCCGGACGTCGATTTCTTGTGACCGATGCAAAAATTTCTTTGTTATTTGAAAAGGAACCAAAGATTGATCCCGGAGAGATTATTGTGTTTGACAATATTGTTAATGAGATTTCGATAATTGGCGATGAGGTGGCAGTTTTGACGTTTCATAAAGAAAATGATTCAACGAAAGCCCCTATGCGCTATAAAGTAGGATTACCATTGTCGGAATTGCCCCCATCATTTACGTTGCCGATGAGCGTAGATATGGATATGGTGGACACGGCTCGAAATGTCCTTGTGGGGAAAGAATTTTATATAATAACCTCTATGCGAGTGGATAGTCTGCTGACGCCAGTAAATAAAGGTCGTAGATGTGTGCCGGTTCAGATTAGCAATGTGACGGTTGGGAATGACGATTATCCATTGCGTGTTGATATAATAGATGATTTGGGCAGAGAATCATCGGTGGCGATGACGGTCGGTTCGTCATTGAGCTCAACACGTAACTTCGATAAAATATTTGTATTGGAGAATCCGCGATTGAAATATGAAACAATTTCCGATATGGTGTGGGAAAATATTGTAAACTCGCGAGTAACCCCCGGCATGACGACTATAGAATGTTCGCTTGCGATTGGAACTCCCAAAGATATTAGAAAATGGCACAACGGAGGTGGCTATTTTGAAGGTTGGGTTTGTGATAATGGAAATTATTTAATTTTTATAGATGGAGTACTATCCGAAATACATTAAAGATAGATGCTCCCAAATATTAATAAATATTATTCAGCAAAATGCAGTTGACCTTTCTCGGAACCGGAACTTCGACTGGTGTGCCTATGATAGGGTGCAATTGTGAAGTGTGTCGTTCCGTCGACGACCGAGATCGTCGCTTTCGTTGCTCGGCATTGGTTGCTGTAGAGGGTAAAAATATACTTATTGATGCCGGTCCCGACTTCCGTCAGCAAATGATTGCCTCCGGTTCGCCGGCGCTTACGGCGCTTCTAATTACGCATACACATTATGATCACACGGGTGGAATTGATGACCTTCGTCCATATTGCTATCCTAATGGCTTTAATATTTATGCACAGGCTGAGGATATAGCAGATTTGCGTATGAAAGTGCCATATTGCTTTGCTGAAAAGCCGTATCCCGGAGCTCCGGTTCTGATTCCGAACTCAATAGAACCATTCGAAATGTTCGCTGTCGAAGGTGTTGAGATAATACCACTCCCGGTGAAGCACTATCTTCTTGATATCGTTGGTTTTAGAATTGGTAATTTGGCATATATAACTGATGCAAAAGAGGTGCCTGATGCAACCATTAAAGCGATTGAAGGAATTGATACGTTGGTAATCAATGCGTTGCGTCATAAAGAACATATATCACATATAAATCTTACGCAAGCCCTTGAAATTATCAACAAAGTGAATCCTTGCATTGCGTATCTTACGCATATAAGCCATGATTTGGGGTTGTATGCCAAAGTCGCTCCTACGTTGCCGTGGAATGTGAAAATAGCGACCGACGGACTTGTAATTGAAATACCCGATTAATACATTCAACATTTTATTGGTCAAGGGAAAGAATTTATTCTTAACTTTTGGATGTTCATTTTATTATTTATCTCGAAAAGAAGAATTCGGATGGTAAATGGTAGAGTATTTCTTGATTTTTTTGCAAATTGTAAATTTATTTATTAACTTTGATATTGCCATTATTGCTATTGTGGATGGCGATAGGGCAATAGTTATAAATTTGAAAACATTAGTCTAAGGTATATATTTAAAGATTATGAACAACGACTTCAGAAATTACGCTGTAAAGCATTTGGGAATGAATGGATTGGCGCTTGACCAATATGTATCGGCCACAACGCGCGGTGCACAGTCAATAGCCGCAAGCTATATCTCTCCCACTATTATAGAAGAACGCCAACTCAATGTTGCGCAAATGGACGTATTCTCACGCTTGATGATGGATCGTATCATATTTTTGGGAACAGATGTAAATGATTACACAGCCAATGTGATTCAAGCACAATTGTTGTTTCTCGACCAAGCAGAGTCGGGCAAGGATGTGTCAATCTATATAAACTCACCCGGGGGCTCGGTATATGCCGGATTGGGTATCTATGACACAATGCAATATATTTCAAGTGATGTGTCGACAATTTGTACCGGAATGGCGGCATCAATGGCAGCTGTGCTTCTCGTAGCCGGTGAAAAGGGAAAACGATTTGCGTTGAAACACTCTCGCGTGATGATTCATCAGCCAATGGGTGGAGCGCAAGGTCAAGCATCGGATATTGAAATTACTGCACGTGAAATACAGAAACTTAAGAAAGAATTATATACTATTATTTCCGATCATTCAGGGCAGCCATTTGAGAAGGTTGAAGCAGATTCGGATCGTGACTATTGGATGACATCCATGGAAGCTAAAGAATACGGAATGATTGATAATGTATTGGTTCGCAATAAAGAAATCGTAAAATAGTAATGTCTAAAAAACAAAATCTCGATATATGCGCGTTTTGTGGTCGCACGGAGAAGGAAGTTAAGATACTATTTCCCTCCGGCGTGTATCAAGATGTGTATATTTGCGATAATTGTCTTAATATGCTCCATAGTCACTTTGATGAAGTTCAACGCCTTTCGGGAGGTCTTGTTGACGAAAAAGGAGTGACGGATGAAAAGGTACAAGAAAAAAAATTACCTAAACCTCAAGAAATTAAAGAATTTCTCGATAAATATGTCATAGGACAGGATGATGCAAAGAAATACCTGTCAGTAGCAGTTTATAATCATTATAAACGACTTAATCAGCCCACCGACGATGATGTAGATATAGAAAAGAGTAATATCATTATTGTAGGTCCGACCGGTACCGGCAAGACGTTGTTGGCAAAGACGATAGCAAAAATGCTTGATGTCCCCTTCACGATTGTAGATGCCACAGTATTGACACAAGCCGGTTATGTGGGTGAAGATATTGAGAGTTTGTTGACACGATTGCTACAAGTGGCAGATTATGACGTAAAGAAAGCGGAGCGAGGAATTGTGTTTATAGATGAAATTGATAAGATAGCACGAAAAGGTGATAATCCATCTATAACACGTGATGTTTCAGGCGAAGGAGTTCAGCAAGGGTTGCTCAAATTGCTGGAGGGTTCGATAGTAAATGTCCCACCACAAGGAGGGCGAAAGCACCCCGAACAGCGAATGATTGCTGTCGACACTAAAAACATATTGTTTATATGTGGAGGCGCCTTTGATGGAATAGAGCAAAAGATAGCACATCGATTGAATACGCATACAGTAGGCTTTGCGACGGATAATGCCAAATCGCGTGTCAATCGCAACAACTATCTGCAATATGTTGCGCCGCAGGATTTGAAATCGTTTGGTTTAATTCCTGAAATTATAGGTCGATTGCCAATTTTAACGCACCTCAATCCTCTTGATAGAGAGGCTTTGCGTAGGGTGTTGACTGAGCCTAACAATGCAATTACTCGTCAATACAAAAAATTGTTTGCTATGGATGGTGTTGAATTAGTTTTCACTGATGAAGCGCTTGATTTTATGGTAGACAAAGCGATAGAGTACAAGCTTGGCGCGCGAGGACTTCGTTCAATAGTAGAAAATATTATGATTGATGCAATGTATGAAATACCATCAACGAAGAAGAAAAAACTAAATGTTACGAAGGACTACGTTGTCGATAAATTGGCGGACACAAACCTAGATATGCTCTCGCAGACAATTGATTAATTAGAGATTCTCTCTCCGCCCTATATCAATATAAAGTAACTCTTCAAAAAAGATTTATCAAAGAATATATAACGGAAAGCTATTAATAATAACGACGTCGGTACGCTAATAAAGAATTAAGCGATAAGGCGATAAAAACTTTACAACATGGTGAATAAACAGCAATTGAGTGAAGCGCTCAAACTTAATTTCGGTTTTGACCATTTCAAGGGAAACCAAGAGGACATTATACTTTCATTGATGAAAGGAGATGATGTCTTTGTGCTGATGCCAACAGGGGGTGGCAAGTCACTATGTTATCAATTGCCTTCATTGTTGATGTCGGGAACGGCTATAGTCATTTCTCCATTAATTGCGTTGATGAAGAATCAAGTAGATGCGATGCGCAATTATAGTGAGGAAGAGGGGATAGCTCATTTCTTAAACTCCTCGCTTAATCGCACGGCAATAGAAAAGGTAAAGTCTGATGTCAAAGCGAAGCGTACAAAGTTGCTTTATGTGGCACCGGAATCATTGACAAAAGAGGAAAATATAGAATTTCTCAAGTCGATAGAAATTTCATTTTATGCCGTTGATGAAGCACACTGTATATCGGAATGGGGACATGATTTTCGTCCGGAATATCGACGAATACGTCCGATTATCAATGAAATACAGCGTCGACCCGTTATTGCTCTTACCGCGACTGCTACTCCCAAGGTGCAGCATGATATTCAGAAAAATCTTGGAATGAATGATGCAATTGTATATAAATCATCATTCAATCGACATAACCTATATTATGAGGTTAGACCGAAGACAAATAGTATTGATAAGGAAATTATCAAATATATTAAGAATAACCCAGGTCACTCAGGCATTATTTATTGCTTGAGCCGCAAAAAAGTTGAAGAACTGGCAGAATTGCTGGTGCTCAACGATATAAAAGCACTTCCATACCATGCCGGCATGGATTCAGTAACTCGTTCCGCAAATCAAGACGCATTCCTGATGGAGGATATAGATGTTATAGTTGCGACAATAGCATTCGGCATGGGGATTGACAAGCCCGATGTGAGGTTTGTAATCCATTATGATATGCCCAAAAGTTTGGAAGGGTATTATCAAGAAACGGGAAGAGCCGGACGCGATGGTGGCGAAGGTCGTTGCGTCACGTTCTATTCTGCCAAAGACCTCCAAAAAATGGAGAAATTTATGCAAAGCAAGCCAGTTTCTGAACAAGAAATCGGCAAACAACTTCTAATTGAGACTGCGGCCTATGCCGAATCGTCGCTCTGTAGAAGGAAGATGTTGTTGCACTACTTTGGCGAAGAGTTTGCGCACGATAATTGCGGTAATTGTGACAATTGTTTAAACCCAAAGAAACAAGTGGAAGCAAAAGAAGAATTGAGCGCAGTGATTGAAACAATCATTGCACTTAAAGAAAAATTTAAAGCTGAATATGTGATTGATGTATTACTTGGCAAAGAAACAGCTGATGTTAAATCCTATGGTCACGATGAAATAGAAATGTTTGGTTGTGAAGAGGGCGCCGACTCGCGATTGCTCGCAGCTGTTATTCGTCAAGCAGTGATTGCAGGATATCTCGATCGTGAAATTGAAAATTTCGGAGTACTTAAGGTGACTGCCAAAGGTAAGAAATATCTGAATCGACCTACTTCCTTTAAGGTAGTCGAAGATGTAGAATTTGTTAGCGAAGAGGAAGAAGGACCGGCACCAAAAGGTGGTGGCACGTGTGCAGTCGATCCGGAGTTGTATTCAATACTCAAGGATTTGCGCAAAAAGATAGCAAAACAATATGATTTACCTCCCTACGTAATATTCCAAGACCCATCGCTTGAGGCAATGGCAACTACATATCCAATAACATTGGAAGAGCTACAAAACATTACCGGAGTTGGTGCAGGTAAAGCCAAACGCTATGGCGAAAGTTTTATTAAGGTGATTAAAACTCATGTTGAGGAAAATGAAATAGAACGCCCGGAAGATTTGCGAGTTAGAAGTGTAGCAAATAAGAGCAAATTAAAAATTTCAATTATTCAGGCAATAGACCGCAAAATAGCGCTTGATGAGTTGGCAAATTCAAAGGGATTGGAATTTAATGAACTTCTCGATGAAGTTGAAGCTATTGTCTATTCAGGCACAAAAATAAATATATCTTATTTCCTCAATGAAATTATGGATGAAGATCGTCAACTCGATATTTATGAATATTTCAGAGAGAGTGAGAGTGATGATCTTGAATCAGCATTTCAAGAGTTGGGCAACGACTACACGGAAGAGGAAATACGTTTAGTAAGAATTAAATTCCTTTCAGAACAAGGTAATTGATGTTATTTTTCCAACTAAATCGCGATAGAGCAAATGGCTACAATATTAAAATATAAAAACGTAGAGATATTGCGCAAAGAGCTGATTGTGCTAAAAAAAGTCAGTTTTGAAATTGAGGAGGGGCAATTTGTGTTTCTCATAGGGAAAGTCGGTTCTGGAAAAAGCTCATTATTAAAGACGATTTATGCGGAAATTGAAATAGAAAGCGGTGAAGCTCAAGTGTTTGACTACGATTTGCGTAAAATACGTAGAAAGGATATAGCGTATCTACGTCGACAGATAGGTATCGTATTTCAAGATTTTCAATTGCTTACTGATCGCACTGTTTATGAAAATCTGCTTTTTGTGTTGCGAGCAACCGGGTGGAAAGATAAGAACGCGATAGAACAACGTATTGAAGACGTGCTAAAAGAGGTTGGTATGCTCAATAAATCGTATAAAATGCCTCATGAACTATCGGGAGGAGAGCAACAGCGTATCGTGATAGCACGCGCTTTGCTAAATAAACCGCGCCTTATTCTTGCAGATGAGCCAACAGGTAATCTCGACCCTGCAACAGCCAAGCAAATTGTCAATTCGTTGCAGTCAATCGCAGCTTCAGGAACAGCTGTGATAATGGCTACACATAATCATGGCTTCCTGGAAGAATTTCCGGGCAGAGTATACCATTGCATTGACAAACAGATTGTCGAACAAGAATCGAATACAATGGTATCTGAGTAGATTAGAAAATAATAGTGAATTTGATAAGAGCAATTATATGAAAAATCGGATATTATATATCACTTTTATTGCATTAATGTGGGCCGGTTCAATCTCTGCCTTTGATTTGACATCACTATTGAAAGGCGTGACGTCGGGAACGGGTAGCGGTAGTAGTGCATCGGATATTGTCAATTCAATAGTTAATTCAATAACATCGACGAGTGTGGAATATAATGATTTGATAGGTTCTTGGTCATATTCAGCTCCTGCGGTGTCGTTTAGTAGTAGCAATTTAGTACAGAATGCCGGAGGAGTTGCTGCATCAGGTGCAATTGTCGCCAAACTAAAGCCATATTATACTAAGGCCGGTGTCCAAAACTTGAAGATTGAATTTGGTGCAGACTCTACGTTTGTAGGTCAAATAAATAAACTCAAAGTGCAAGGCACGGTGCAAATGATTGATAAAGATATATTTAAATTCAATTTCAAAGCATTTGGGAAGGTGCCTACCGGAAGTATCAATGCATTCGTTGAGAAAAATAGTTCAGGTATTAACATAACATTCGATGCCAAGAAGCTACTTAAATTGGCAGAAACAATAGCGTCAATATCAGGTAATGCAACGTTGCAAAAGGCTTCAAAGTTAGTAAATTCCTATGAAGGGGTGAATATTGGAGTAGCCCTAAATAAAAACTAATTGTATTCTATGGCGGCAAAACGGGAAGGAGGGATACAACAGACTTTACGCAATTTGAAATACAGTTACAATCGTGCTGTAATCGATTTACGACCATATACTCGATTTATACTGAATTTCTTAGGCGTATTGGCGTTTATTGCTGCAATTTTCTGCATAATATCAGGTGCGGTTTATGTCGGATTTGATCACAATGAAACTGATGCAGGTCATCTTAGCGGAGTTATTAAAGTATGTCAGATAGTATTTATAATCAACGTTGTATTTAACATAGTACTTAAACCGAGGGAAAATACCCGTAACTCTCGTTTACTTAAATGGATTGTTGATATAGCTATTTTACTTACACTTCCTTCTCTATTATTCCCCAATCCGCAAGGGGCTTTGTTGGCAGCAGTAGAATCGGTTGCATACAACAAATGGGTAATATATGCTATTGTAGGAGCTTATGCAATAGTTGAGCTCAGTTATGGGTTGAATAAAGTTCTTGACCGCAAAATCAATCCTTCGATGCTTCTTGCAACCAGTTTCTTGTTTTTCATCATCATAGGGTCGTTTATCCTAATGATGCCACGTTGCACTGTTAATGGTATCAGTTATATCGATTCTCTTTTTGTATCAACCTCTGCGATATGTATAACCGGATTAACACCGGTGGATGTTGCTACAACATTTACACCTTTCGGATTTCTAATATTGTCGATAATGATACAGATTGGGGGGCTCGGGTTGATGACCTTCACCAGTTTTTTTGCTCTTTTTTACTCGGGAAATAATTCAGTACATTCGCAGGTCATCGTTAAGGATATGATATATTCCAAAACGATAAATTCGGTGCTCTCAACATTGCTTTACATTTTGGGCTTTACGCTTGCAATAGAACTGATAGGAGCAGTGGCGATTTTTTTCAGTATTCATGGCACGCTTGGGATGAGCCTTGAAGATGAATTAATATTTTCGGGCTTCCATTCATTGTCGGCATTCTGCAATGCGGGATTTTCAAATCTTGAAGGAGGATTATCCAATCCGGCGCTACTTCAAGTCAATCAATCTATTTACATTATAGCTTCAGTATTAATATTCTTTGGCGGTTTAGGATTTCCGATATTAGTTAATCTGAAGTCGGCAATATTCCGTTATGTTCGTAATTTCTTTCGACGCATATTTCGAAAAAGACGACGTCATGAGCCGGCGCATGTCTACGACATGAACACAAAGATTGTACTTGTCACGACCTTGATAATATTTGTTGTTTCGGCATTATTGTTTTTTATTTTTGAGTACAACAATTCGTTGGCAGGAATGAGTGTGTCGGATAAAATAGTACATTCGATTTTCAATTCTTTCATACCTCGAACTGCCGGATTTTCCTCAGTCAACCCTGCCGGATTTCTAAATATAACATTAATAATGATTGTTGTGTTAATGTGGATAGGGGGTGGGTCTCAATCAACAGCCGGAGGTATAAAAGTCAATACATTTGCAGTGTTGCTACTTGAGCTGAAAGCCGCTATTACCGGCAAGCGCGTTGTGGTAGTATATAATCGAACAATAGCACATGAATCAATACGCAGAGCCTGTGCAGTGGTATCACTTTCTATATTAGCATTTGTCGTATATGCTATGTTGCTTGTGGCATTTGAACCATCATTGCCAGTCAAAGCATTATTATTTGAAACGGCATCGGCATTGTTTACCGTAGGTAGTTCATTGGGCATAACAGAAGAATTAAGTGATGCATCAAAAATACTACTAAGTACGGCGATGTTCCTTGGACGAGTAGGATTGATATCTTTCCTCATGGTATTTGCAGGTCAGCGTAAGGACCCGCCTGTACATCACCCTGTTGATAACGTGATTATAAATTAACTTTAGATATAATAAGCACTTAATAATCTCTCAAAATTATATAACTATGCGCTATTTGATAATCGGACTCGGAATTTATGGTACGAATCTTGCAATTAACCTAACAGATATGGGGCATGAGGTAATCGGGGCCGACATGTCGGAACAGAAGGTTGAAGCAATTAAAGATTATATCTCTACCGCTTATATTATAGATTCGACAGATGAGCAATCGCTCAATGCTTTGCCTCTTAAAAATGTGGACCATATTATCGTAGCGATAGGCAAAAATTTCGGAGCATCGGTCAAGACCGTCGCCTTGTTGAAAAAAATTGGAGGGAAGAAGATATATGCTCGTGCGATTGACGAACTTCATGAGTCAATATTACAAGGGTTGAAAGTAGATCGAATTTTGACCCCGGAGCAACGAGCCGCTAAGGACCTTTCATATGAAATGGAACTTGGGACGCACGTAGATGTGCTACGAGT
>JAFXHY010000175.1 GCA_017536215.1 Muribaculaceae bacterium
GGTACGCCAAGTTTAGCTGCAAGTTCGCGAGCGTAGAAATAAGCGCATGCTGAGAATTCCGGAACAGTACCGGGTGTACATTCCATCCAGCCTCCGCCATTGTACACTGCCTCTTCGAGGGGGGTAGTTGATACATTTTTACGCACTTGTAGCAAACGCACGTTGGGGTTATGCGCCATCGCAATTTCTGTTTGGAAATCCATAACTTGACCCCAGCCCGCAATTGGCATCTCCATATTTGATTGTCCTGAACATATCCACACTTCTCCTGATAGGATATTATCAACGGTTACTACATCGCCATCATTAAAGGTAATGCAATAAGGACCACCTGCTTTCGGTGTGTTGAGGGTTACCGTAAACTTGCCTTCAGCATCAGCTGTGGCTTTTACTGTTTTACCCCACGATGGTGTTACTTCTACTTTTGCTCCGGGTGTTGTTTCTCCGGGAATCTTGATTTCTACATTTTGCTGTAGCACCATATTGTTACCAATATAGCCGGGTAGCTTGACTGTTGCTGTAGCACCTAACGCGACTGTCGCCATCAATGCTAATGAATAAATTTTTTTCATCGTAATGTTAGTTTATGTTTGTATATTATTTTTTAGTTATAATTGTCTTGCAACGGATATCATCGGATGCTGAGCCTATTTGAAGTTCAAAATCTCCCGGCTCTACTACTTGCTCCATATCCTCATTCCAAAGAGCAAGTTCTTTCATGGGCAATTTTATCTCTACTACCTTACTTTCGCCGGGTTGTAGATTTATTTTCTTAAAGCCTTTGAGTTGTTGTATCGGAGTTGAAACCGAACTAATTATATCATGAACATAAAGCTGCACTGTTTCTTTCCCCTCTCGTGTGCCCGTATTGGTCACTTTTACTTTCACTGTCAACGTATCGGTGTCTTTAGGCTCCTTTATGTCAACTTCCATGTCGGAATACTCAAAGGTTGTATAACTCAATCCTCGGCCGAAATTCCATAATGGTTCGGGAAGTTCAAACACATAATGGAACTGAGGGTTATCCGGAGTCCCTCCTCGTTCTACCGTCTCCACGCGGTCAGTGGGATAGTGATTATAGAAACATGGGGAATTACCGGTACTGCGAGGAAATGATACTGTCAATTTCCCCGAAGGATTGACATTCCCAAGAATAACATCGGCAAGTGCCGCTCCTTGAGCTTCTCCTGAACACCATTGTGCCAACACTGCATTGGCATTTTCTTGTGCGTAACGCATCACCAAGGGCTTCCCGCCGATAAATGTAACTATTACCGGCTTTCCGGTTGCAATCACCGCTTCGAGTAGGTCGTGCTGACGTCCGGGTAATTCAAGCGACGACAAGTCAAATCCTTCTCCGGTAGTCGGTTTATCCATGCGACGTGCCAAATAATATGAACGGAGACCTACTGCTACGACTGCCACATCCGCCTCCTCTACTGCTTTTACTGCAGCTGCTATTTTACTATCATCTTGGCTCCACCAATCGCATCCTTCGGAATAGGTCACGATACCGCGATTGCCTACTGCTTCCACCAATCCTTCATAGAGGTCGGTGCCCTCTTTGCCATCACAATCTACCCATGCATAGTCCCCCATATTCGCAAAGTGTCCGTTAGGTCCCACTACGCATATCTTCGGGTATTTTGTAAGGTCAAGAGGTAGGAAGTTTTCTTTATTTTCAAGAAGGATTACTGCTTCTTCGGCTACTTGTCGAGCAAGATCGCGGTGCTCTTGACAGCGCACCACTTTCTTGACATTTTCCGGGTCGATTTCATCTCCCTCGAACAGTCCGAGTTCAAATTTTGCCCGCAATATTCTTCGGCATGCTTCGTCTATCACCTTTTCATCAAGGTTACCTTCTCTAACCGATTGTGCCAATGTGGAATAAGTCCATCCAACTTCGAGGTCAACGCCCGATTTTACAGCTTTTATTGCTGCCTCCTGAGGTGATGCCACTGCATGATGGAATGAATAAATTCGTTCAACCGAACCCCAATCCGAATAGCAATAACCGGTGTGTCCGAGTTCGCCGCGAAGCACCTTCGTCAGATAACGATACGAACCGGTGACAGGCACTGCATCATACGCTGAATAGCATGTCATGACTGCCCCGGGACGTGCTTCAGCTATCACACGACGGAACGGATAGAGATACACCGATTGAAATTCATGCTCTCCTCCGGGCACAGAGGCTGTATTCAATCCCCCGTAGGGTGAACCATGAGCCACAAAGTGCTTTACCATTGCTAAGACTCCTTCGCTTTGATAGCCATTGACAAATGCTTTTCCCATTTCAGCTATCATAAAGGGATCTTCTCCGAAGGTTTCTTCCACACGCCCCCAACGTAATTCTCGTGCTACATCAAGAACCGGGGAAAGGACCTGACGAATTCCTATTGCGCGTGCTTCGCGTGCACTTGCTGCGGTCATTTTTTCTATCAATTCAGGGTTCCAAGTTGCCGATTGCGCCAATGCATGAGGGAATAGCGTACAGCTATCTTGTATGATTCCCTGTATACCTTCCGCACAGTTTATGATTGGAATTCCTAAGCGATTGTTTTTTCTGACATGCTCGCCAAGGGCTTTATATATTTTAGCCGCCTCATAGGCGTTTTGTGTCATTTCAAAAGTTGTACCATAACTATTCTCGCCAAATGATTCCGCTATCGAACCGACATGACCTACCTGACGATTTTGAAGCTGCATACACTTCTCATCGAGAGTCATGCGCGACAGCAAGTCCTCTACGCGGGCATCAATAGGCGCTTTCGAGTTTTTATACAACGGCCCCGCAACTCCTGCGACAGTGACACAAAGCATAGCAGCGATAATGATTGCTTTCAGTTTCATAAATTTCTTAGGTTGGTCGGTTTCTCAATAATTTCTTTATTGCTACATCATTTCACCGTGACAATTTCCCTGAGTTTTATATCATCGGAGGCGGAGCCTATCTGAAGCTCGAAATCGCCGGGCTCGACAACTTCCTCCATGTGGGCATTCCACAAAGCGAGTTCTTTAATAGGTAGTTTCAGTTCCACGACACGGCTTTCTCCGGGCTTGAGAGATACTTTCTCAAATCCCTTGAGTTGCTGCACAGGTGTAGACACAGAGCTGACGATATCGCGTACATATAGCTGTACCACTTCTTTACCCTCGCGGTCTCCGATGTTGGTGACAGTCACTTTCACGATAATCGTATCGGTGGCCTTCGGCTCTTTGTTATCGATTTCAAGACCGGAGTATTCAAAGGTTGTATAACTCAATCCATGGCCGAAATTCCATACCGGTTGCGGTATATCGAATATATAACGCATCTTCGGATCGGCAGGAGTGCCGGGCTGATCCCAGAAATCGCGGTCAGTGAGATAATGGTTATAGAAGCAGGGAGTATTACCCGTACTTCGGGGGAAGGATACGGTCAGTTTGCCCGATGGATTGACATTACCAAGGAGCACATCGGCCATTGCGGCACCCTGCTGCTCTCCTCCACAAAACTGCACCAATGCTGCGTCAGCATTTTCTTGCACGTAAGTCATCACCAAAGGCTTGCCGGTGATGAACACGACAATCATCGGCTTGCCGGTGGATTTCACGGCCTTAATGAGGTCGAGCTGACGTCCCGGCAACTCAAGCGACGACAAATCATATGCCTCGCCTGCGGTGTTCTTGTCACCGCCACGCCCGAGGAAAGTCGAGCGAGTGCCGACGGCCACGATTGCGATGTCGGCTTCCTCTACTGCCTTGACAGCTTCTGGTATATGCGAATCGTCCTGACTCCACCAATCACAACCCTCAGTATAGGTCACAGTGGCTTTTTCACCAACAGCTTCTACTAATCCCTCATATAGATCGATACCCTCCTTGCCATCAGGTCTGACCCAAGCGTAGTCGCCCATCAACGCATAGTGCCCGTTAGGTCCTACTATAGCTATTTTCTTATATTTTTCAAGATTAAGCGGAAGTATGTCGTTCTTATTTTCTGCCAAAATGATACTTTCGTCGGCAACTCGTTTGGCTAAAGCAACATGCTCTTTTGAGCGTACTACTTTTTTAACATCATCGGGGTTGACTTCACTATCTTCAAAGAGTCCCAACATAAATTTGGCACGAAGAATACGACGCACGTTGGTATTGATTACCTCTTCGCTCAGTTTACCTTCGCGCACCGAGTTTACCAATGTCTGATATGTCCAGTCCGTGTTGATATCTATTCCCGCATAAGCAGCCTGCATAGCAGCTTCTTCGGGGGTAGCCACTGCATTGTGGAATGTCTTGATTCGCTCTACCGAACCCCAATCTGAATAGCAATAACCGGTGTGACCGAGTTCGCCGCGAAGCACGTCGGTCATATAGTAGCGTGAGCCTGTCATTGGTTCTCCATCATAGGCCGAATAACACGACATAATAGCTCCCGGTTTACATTCCGCGATTACTCTACGGAATGGATATAGATAGATTGAACGGAATTCACGAGGTCCGCCTGCCACCGATGCGCAGTTCAAACCGCCGGAGGGTGAACCATGTGCCACGAAATGTTTCGGCATAGCCAACACCCCTTCTCCTTGGTAGCCATTGACAAATGCCTTTGCCATTTCAGCTATCATAAAGGGGTCTTCACCATAAGTCTCTTCTACTCGCCCCCAACGCAATTCTCTTGCAACATCAAGTACAGGTGAAAGGACCTGACGAATACCGATAGCGCGTGCTTCGCGACCACATGCCGATGTCATCTCCTCTATGAGTGCAGGATTCCATGTTGATGCCTGTGCTATTGCATGAGGAAACAATGTACATCCATTTTGAAGCAATCCTTGAATACCTTCACAACAATTAATCATCGGAATTCCCCATCGGTTGTTTTTCTCAAGATGCTCTGCCAATGTTTTAAAAATCACCGCTGCATCATAGGCATTATGGTCCATATCATGGGTGGAACCATAACTATTCTCTCCAAAACGGTCGGCTATTTCATGCAACTTACCGGTGGGAATATTCTGCATTTGCATCACCTTTTCCTTTAATGTCATACGCGACAAGAGGTCCTCAACGCGAGCGTCGATTGGGGCCTTGCTATTCTTATACAATGGGCCCCCCGCCGCCGTTGCTGCTAATAATAATGCTAAGACTGCAAATTTCCTAAAATTCATGTTAGTTTGTTTTTTAATAAAAATAATTGAACGATGGAAAGAGAGCTAATCAATTTTATAACGTTTCGGGCAAAGCCTCATCCTCAATTTCGCTATTAGACTCTTCAACTTCCGTCGACAATGAACGAGACATCTCTCCACTACGTCCGGCTTGCTGACATTGTTTCTCAAAGCCTTTGGGAGTGACTCCAAACTGTCGGAAGAACAATTTGCTAAAATAGCTCGATGAATTGATTCCAACCATGAAACATACATCTCCTATACGATATTTACCCTCTTGAATTAATTCCGCAGCCTTCTTTAGTCTTATAAGCCTTATCAATTCTATGGGCGACAAATTGAAAAGAGTCTTAATCTTACGAAGTAATGATGAACGGCTCATACAGAACACATCAGCCATTGATTCTACCGAGAAATTCTCATCAGCAATGTTATCGGTTATTATCGTGATAACTTTGTTCATGAATTCTTCATCTGCTTTTGTCATCTTCATATTGTCAATAGAGAAGAATGGCTGTTTGAGGAACGCTTTACGCTCATGCTTTCGATTTTCAAGCAATGAAAGTATCTGTTGACAGAAATATTTGATAGAGAATGGTTTTTCAATATATGCTTCACCTCCACACTTGAGAGCAAGTAGCTTGGACTCAAGGTCATTTTTTGCAGTAAGGAACACAATGGGTATATGAGAGCGATTAATATCGTTCTTAACCTGGCGACAAAGTTCGTAACCATCCATCACAGGCATCATTATATCCGTAACAATAAGATCGAAATTATGCTCCATTATCTTGTCGAGAGCCTCTCGGCCATTACAACATGTGTCAATAACAAAATTCTTTGACAACTGCTCCGCTAAGAATTCTCGCATATCATCATTGTCGTCAACAAGAAGTATTGAATAACTCTGTTCTGTTTCGAATGGTGCTGGTTCTGCCTCCTCTATGACATAATCATTTTTTTCGACATCGGCAATCGGTTGCATTTCAATTTCAACGCCATCTTGCTTAAGTGGCAACGTCAATAAGAATGTATTCAATTCAGACTTATTATCATCCACAAGTTCTATTTTGCCATTAAGTAAATGAGCCAAAGTTCTACACAACGGCAGTCCGATACCCACACCTTTATTATCTTGTTGTGCATCAATCTGATAAAATGGTTCAAATATGAGCAATGATGTTTCTCCCGTTATTTTATCGCCATCACTACTAACCGAGACGCTAAACGTTTCCTCATTGGCGGTAAGGTCGAGATGCACCATCTTTTCTCCATATTTAAGCGCATTGTTAAGTAGATTAGACAATATTTTTATAAATGCCTCGCAGTCTATCACAGCATATATATCCTTATGGGGCATTGAATAGGTAAATTTTCGCCCCTTAAGTTGCATCGCAGGCTCAAAGCGCTCGATTGTCTCATTAACTATCATTGTCACATCCACTCGCTCATATTTAAAGTCAAATTGGTTGGCGCCTATCTTTTGGAAATCAAGCAATTGACTGGTGAGATTGAGCAATCGTGATGTGTTTTTTCTCATCACTTTAATGTAACGCTCCACGCGCTTATCCTCTATATTTAGAGCCTCCATCGCTTCAAGTGGAGCATCTATTAGTGAGAGCGGTGTACGAATTTCATGTGCAATTTCTGTAAAGAACTGCACTTTGCTTTCATACAATTCTTTCTCTTTATTGATAACAAACAGGTGCTCTTTGGCTGCCAATCTACGATTCTGATTACGACGATAATAGAGCCATGACATCAATAATATTGTTCCAATAATTAAAATATAGAGTGTCACTGCCCACCATGTGCTATACCATGGCGCTTTAACATTAATTGTTAGCGTTTTGACCGAATAACCCGAACCATTTGTTACCTTAACCTGCAATTCATATTTGTCGGGGGAAAGATTGGCAAGTGTGATAGTTCGATTGTTTATTGACATCCATGTTGTATCCATCGGAAGCAATCGATAGCTATATTCCAGAGTTCCTTGGGGGACAAAACTCGGAGTAGATACTTCAATCATTATTGGAGCAAAATCATGCGGAAGCGTAATTTCTTCCGTATAGAACAAACTTTGTGTCAATGGTGAATCCGGGGCTCCCGGTTTTAACTCGATATTGCCCTGACGCAGTGCAGTAAAGAATATTTGTGGCACCGTATCATTATAAGTATCTACTTCCGGATTAAATGCTATTAATCCTTCCATTGTCCCAAAATAGAACCACCCATCTTTAGATGCTAATGCCGAGTGATAATTAAATTGATTGGAAAGTAGACCATCAGCCGTAGTAAACACCTTTATCTCATTCTTCTCCGGATGATACTTTACCAAACCTCGGTTCGTTCCAAACCATAGATACCCTTTTGAATCCTCCAAAACGTCATATACTACATTGTCGGGCAATCCTTGTTCTTCAGAAATTGTCACAAACGGAACTCCTCCGGGTTTATCTTCTTCAGGATTATATCTTACTAATCCGCCTCGGTCGGTGGAAAACCATATTATTCCTCGAGAATCTTCCTTTATAGAACTAATAGAGTTTGTCCTCAATCCATTGGTAGCATGTTCATCATATGGATAATGTTTCCATTCATCTTTCGAAATGTCAACTTTCCAAATTCCGGCTCCCATTGTTGCGAACCAGATTATACCTTTGGAATCTTGCATGATATCAAAAATCCATGCCTGATCAAGGCTATCAACTTTATTGAATTGCGACGAACCGGGCAAGGCTCGGAATAGTCCCCAATCGGAGCCTACCCACTTCCCTCCTTGACCATCTACTAAGAATGAATAAACACTATTCTGCTCATCATCTCCGTGAAGTTTGGTAAATCGATTGTCGACCACCTTTCCATTTACAATTACATCCATTCCACTGCGCGCCTTCCCAAAGTAAATAGTGTCGCGGAATGTATTAATCATCAACGAAATATCTTTTTTATTAAATACTTTAAAGTCCCCCGTTCGCGGATTGAATGTGGAAACTCCGGCATCTTCCGACCCTATGTAAATCAATCCATTGCTATCCTCTGAAAGTCCGCGTATGCGTTTTGATATCAACGATGTATCTGTTTTGCCCGACATAAAGCGGTCAAATCGGAATCCATTGCGCTGAAAGAAGTTTACTCCACCATACATTGTACCTATCCATGCATTTCCATCTTCATCGGCATAGAGGGTGTAAATAATGCTATTTGTCAAGTTTGTCTTTCCGTCATTGCTCTCCATCAATTTTACTTGACTGCCATGACTGATATTAATTATATACAGCCCATTATGTGTTCCCAACCATATTTCATCATCAATGCAAATCATTGCGCGTGCAAAAATTTCACCTGATTCCTCTTTGATGGGAACAAGCGTCATGGCTCCGGTTTGGGTATCATATAAATATACTTTACCGGATGGTGTGCTTAACGCAAGGTTGCCAAGCGAAGTCTGACGTATCAGTAATATAGTTTCATTATTGGGAGATTCAAATCCCGGCATTTTCCGGAACTTATTGGAATCACGGTCATAGGAAAATAATCCGGAGCGAACCGTACCGGAGTATACATCATCATTTTTGTCAACGAACAACGATACCGGAAGATAGTCTTTATTCCCGATATTATCGCGAATTACAGTGTAAAAATCCACACTATCCCCATAATAACGGAACACGCCTTGATTGGGGACAAGAACCCATATATTACCTCGTTTATCGGGTATAATATCCTGCACCCAATCATCTGCGCTTATTCCGTCCGACGTCTTTGTCGCTAAATGTGTAAATGTATCAGTCCTGGGATCATAAATATAAACACCTCTGTCGGTTCCTACCCACAATCCGCCATCGGGCGTTGCGTATAGCGAACTGATATTGTTGTTTCCTCGATTGTTGACATAGTCATAACATGAATAATTCTTCACCGTTTTGCCATCATAACGATTCAACCCATTTTTGGTGCCGAACCACATAAAACCATTACTATCTTTCGTTATTGCCTTTATATATGATGACGACAACCCTTCATTTGTGCCTATATGATTAAATGAATAATTAACCGCACGGGGCAATGCTTCTACTTGCAATGTTATTGCAAGTATTAAAACTATAAGCAGTGACTTTATGTTATTTCTAAATAGTTGCATATCGGGGTTGTTTTTTATTACTTCTATACTTTTGCGTGAATTTGTGAGTGATTTTTTATTAGCGAGCCAATACCTTCTCTGTAAGAACGGCGCCATCCGCCATTTTAGTATTTACGAGATAAACTCCATTCTGCACATTGACTTCAAATGATGCTTGAATGTGGTTTACATTATCGATACCGGCAACATATCTTCCACTTAGATCGTAGACTTGAACTGATGAAATTTCTTTTGAGCAAGCTACTACACATTCATTGCCTGAGATTGCCACTGAAATAGTATTATCAATTTCTTCGTCAATAGTGACGTCGCCTACACCGGAAACAACTTTGGAAATTCGATAAATGCGTGCATCAGCTGCCGGCACCGTGCAACTGAATGAGGTGGTGGACGGTGTGATTATTTCTCCGGTCCACAATTCCTTAATCTCCTTCACATTAGATACTTCTATGCCCAAACTTTCAAATGAAATAACTTCCGGACGCACCGCATATTTGTTGTAGTTGAAAACTGCAACATACACATAGTCGGGAGTATCACGCATAAACACGTAAGCGGCTTGTTGTGATGTTGAATATTTATCTCCATAAAGCGGGCGGAACGAACCGGTATTCTCGCGAACGTAAGCGTTGATATCTGCATTACCAAACACTTTGAGTGCGCGTGCTTTCGATGCTTCAGGATACGCTACAACATCTCCTTTTATGTGCCCATTATTATCATTGGTATAAACGCACTTATCAGAAAAACTATCTCCGATTAAGAATGCTCCTGTACAAACTCCTGACGTGACACGTGCACGGTTTTCTCCTTCTGTTTCTCCTTGTCTATGGCCATCTTTATGAAGCACAAGATGGTCAGGGTCATTGACTGCATAAAGGCGATCGGTCCACCAACCCCATGTCATTGCATTCATTACAAATTCACTCTCTCCGATTTCACTGAAGCGGTCACAACATGAACGACGCCCGTGAGCCCAGCGATAGGGGAAAAGTGATGACATGGATTCGAGGATATACATATCATATTTGGACGCTAGGTCATAGATGATTTGCATACCATAGTTGTAGGCCATCTTCCCTGTTGTAATTTCCGGATTGTACCATGAATCCCCTTCACAGATTCCGGCATTGATGAAGTCCAACTTTATGTATTTGATATTCATCGCTGCCCAACGTGATATAGTATATTCCATATTGTGATAGTACGCGGGGTGTGTAGGGTCTATTGCGCAATATTGAGCATTATTAAAAAGATAGTGTGGTCTATCTTGATACATCAACAGTGCATCCTTCCAAGTATATGTTGGGATATTTCCTGTTCCGGTGCCACCGACTTGAGAATCGAATGTCCAATCCCATATCACCATACCACCATAAAGTCCTAAGCGCATATTTAACCCCTCTTTTTGAACAAGGCCATCTCGATATGTTCCGTCTGAAAGTATTTTATTCCCTAGTTTTGATACTTCTGAAGAGCTCATACCCCAACCATCACAAAATGAGTCAAGACTGATTACCGTCTGACCATATTTATCATGGAAACCTAGGTCAAAAAGGTTCGACTTTATCCATTGTGCCGTTTCCAAAACAGCCGGAGTGTTAACATGCTCTTGCATAACCCCCCATGTGCTCCATCCCATCGGGTTGCCATGCTCCCAAGGTGCCGGAGGTGCAACTGTGGCACATGCTTCACCGAAAGATTCCAAACCTTCTCGCCAATCTTCAAATAATCCAACTAAATAGCGTGCGGATTTCACCTCTTTGCCCTTTACATAGCCGTGAGGAATAGCCTTGTTGGTAGTCCAATCGTAGTCGCGTGTAAGGTCGGAGGTATATCCTGAAAGAAGTTCTATCTCCTCGACAAATCTACTATATGATCCTTTAATTTTGATTCCACTTTTCCATTTATCATGGTCAACAGACCCGAGTACTATTCCCCTTTTAGTTGATGCATGATAAATACATGACACTTCATGAGATATCATTTCCGAACTTAAATCCATCACTTGATAGCGTTCATGATTATCAAACGGCACCAAGACCATACGAACCGACGAAGCATCAAATGGGTTTGAACGAGTTTTAGTTGCAAAAGCTACAATGTGATTAGAAGCTACGATCTCATTAGGATTTACAGGTGTTAGCGTCACTTGTGCCACGAGATATCGCACCTTATCGTATGCTGTAATGGTGTGAGTAAAATTCACTGTTCCATCGGTATAAACTCGTGTGAGTGTCTTTCCTGCTCCTATCTCATCTTGGCTGTCAACGATGGAGACTGATGTAGGTGACATCGTTGTGGTGTTTATCTCCCCTGTTTTTGAACTGTTTTCAATGCGATAAGTCGCTGAGGCATATACTCCATTCAAAAATTCGGCACCATTGTGGGCTATTGCCAACAAATTGCCATCGTTATCCAAAATACTCCATCGCCCCTTTTCTAAAGTTATATCTGCCGAGGCCACAAAAGTAGATGCAGCCACAACCATTGTTAATATTAGATGAAGGAGTCTCATTATTTTTCTTTTAATCGTGATTTATTATTTAGCTACCGCCTTCGTTGTTAGAGATGTGCCATCTTCCATTCTCGCCTCTACAATGTAGACTCCGGGGGCCACGTTTATCTCAAATACAGATTGCACATGGTGAACGTCGGTAGTTTGTTCTACTAGACGGCCGTTAAGATCGTAGACCTGTACTGATGAAATTTCTTTTGAACATGCCACTACACATTCATTGCCCGAAATTGCTACTGAAATTGAATTATCAATTTCTTCATCAATAGTGACGTCGCCTACACCGGAAACCACTTTGGCTATTCGATAAATACGAGCATCAGCGGCGGGAATCTGACAGCTGAATGAGGTGTTGGATGGCGTTATCATTTCTCCGGTCCACAATTCCTTAATCTCTTTTACATTTGATGTTTCGAGACCTAAACTTTCAAATGAAACGACC
>JAFXHY010000176.1 GCA_017536215.1 Muribaculaceae bacterium
ATCAAGCCGGCACTTGTGGGTTTGGCAGGGCCGTGGATTTCGGGTGGTATAGAATTTAACTGGCCCCAACATCATCGTCCGTCGACATTTATGCCCGTGGACTGCAAAATAGAGGAGTTGGCCGATGGAGGAGTGACAGTGTGGGTCAACGAACGTGAACGTATGTTCCACCAAAAGGGTATGGCCGGCTTTACGCTACGTCCCGGAAAGGCGTATTTGGAAATCAAGGGGGTGCTATATAATCCTACGCCGCTGCCACAAACATTTTTGTGGTGGGCAAATCCGGCGGTAGCTGTAAATGATTACTATCAGAGTGTGTTCCCGGCCGATGTTAATGCGGTGTTTGACCATGGCAAGCGTGCGGTGAGTTCGTTCCCAATCGCAACAGGGACTTACTATAAGATGGACTATTCGGCGGGTGTCGATATTTCAAACTATAAGAATATCAAGGTGCCGACCTCGTATATGGCTGTGAATTCGAAATATAATTTCGAGGGAGGGTATGAGAATGACACACGCGCGGGCATGCTTCATGTGGCTTCGCATCATGTGTCGCCCGGCAAGAAGCAGTGGACTTGGGGTAACGGTGATTTCGGTCGCGCTTGGGACCGAAATCTCACTGATGAAGATGGTCCATATATCGAATTGATGGCGGGTGTATATACCGAAAATCAACCCGACTTCACTTGGCTAATGCCTTTTGAAGAGAAATCGTTCACGCAATATTTCCTCCCTTATTGTGAACTTGGCATCGTGAAAAATGCGTCGAAAGATGTGTTGTTGAATATAGATCCGGAAGGTGATGGCAAGGTGAATTTAAAACTTTTCGCAACTTCAAAGTTGACTCTTAATATCAAATTAGCAACCGATGCGGGAGTAGAAATTGCCAATCAGGTAGAGATACTGTCTCCTGAAAAGATTTATGACGAGGAAATCGCTATCGGAGATGCGACATTCGACACATTGAACGTTGTAATTACAGATACTTGCGGACGCGAATTGCTAACATGGCACGCTGAGCCGGCTGATATTCGTCCGATTCCCGATTCGGCAGAGGCAGCCCTCCGTCCGGAAGAAATCAAGACTGTGGAGCAGCTATTTCTCACGGCTCAACATCTGGAGCAATATCGCCATGCAACATTCAATCCCGTAGATTATTACGAGGAGGGATTGCGTCGCGATCCGTTGGATATGCGTTGTAACAATGCTTTGGGATTGTGGTACATACGCAAAGGTCGCTTCGACAAAGCAGAGCCATATTTGCGCACTGCGGTGAAGGTGATAACTCGTCGCAATCCCAATCCCTATGATGGAGAGCCAATTTTCAATCTCGGCTTGGCTCTGAAATATCAGGGTAGATATTCAGAGGCTTATGATAGATTCTATAAGTCGACATGGAATGCCGCATGGCAAGATGCGGGGTATATGGCGTGCGCTCAGATTTCATCTTTGCAGGGACGATTGGATGATGCGTTATATGAAGTGGACCGTTCGCTTATTCGCAACTGGCACAACCATGTGGCACGAGCACTAAAAGCTAATATCCTGAATCGCATGGGACGCAAAGAGGAGGCTGCAGAATGTTGTGCGGCGGCTCTTGAAATCGACCCCTTCAATTATGGCTGCTTGTATGAGTCGGGGAATACGGAGGCAATGCGCGAGTTGATGCGCGGTGATGCCAATGATTATGACCAAGTGGCTCTTGACTATGTAGCGGCCGGATGTTGGCAAGATGCACTCAACGTGTGGAATATTGCAATCGAGGAGAATGCAACGACACCGATGACACGCTATTATATGGGGTATTGCCTTGCAAATCAGGGAAGAATGGCGGAAGCTAAGGCAATGTATGAGGACGCAGCGAAAGTGTCGCCCGACTTCTGTTTCCCCAACCGTTTGGAGGCAGTGTTGGCGCTTAATGAGGGTATGAAACTTAACCCCGAAGATGCTAATGCGCCATATTATCTGGGCAACCTTTATTATGATAAGCGTCAGTATGATTTGGCAATATCGCTTTGGGAAAAATCGGCAAAGCTTAATCCTCAATTCCCGACAGTGTGGCGAAATCTTGCATTAGCAACATTCAATAAGTTGAATGAAAATGAGGTCGCAGTAGAAATGATGGAGCGAGCATTCAGCCTTGACACTACCGACGCGCGCATTTTGATGGAGTTGGACCAATTGTACAAACGTCTTGGACGTGACCATGCTGAGCGATTGGCGTTCCTTGAAAAATATCCCGAATTAATAGAACGTCGCGACGACTTGTTGTTAGAACAAATCACGTTGCTCAATCTGACCGGTAAGTATCATCGAGCTATTGAATTGCTCGATTCGCATATATTCCACCCATGGGAGGGGGGTGAAGGAAAAGTGCCTGCGCAGTATCAATATAGTCGCATTGCGCTTGCTAAAGACGCAATAGCCGAAGGAAAAGCGGAAGATGCCGTTCGTTGGCTCAAGGAGAGTTTGGTTTATCCACATCATCTCGGAGAGGGTAAGCTTCATGGTGCGCTCGACAATGATATTTTATATTTGCTCGGAAACGCTTATGAGGCGCTTGGCGAGAAGGGAAAAGCGCGCGAAACGTGGGAGGTCGGAACTGTGGCTCCGCTAGAACCGGCAGCTGCTCTCTACTATAATGATGCCGCTCCCGATAAGCTATTCTACGCCGGGATGTGTGAGCTTGCATTGGGTAATACCGACAAAGCTCGCGGTCGCTTCAATCGATTGATTACTTATGGCGAGCAACATATTTTTGACGATGTCAAGCCCGACTATTTTGCAGTGTCGTTGCCCGATTTGTTGATATGGGAAAGCGATTTGAACACAGCTAATGAGGTGCATTGTCGCTATATGATGGCGTTGGGACACTATGGAATGGGTAATGAGGAAAAAGCTCGTACGTTCCTATCTTCAGCGAAAGATTTAAATTGCAACCATGTGGGAATTAATGCATTTTCATCGTTTATAAAATAAGTTGTTTGGGTGAGTTAGTAAAAGGGGTATGGTGAACTTGGTTCGCTGTGCCCCTTTCTGATAGTGGCAACTTAAAATGTTAGATTATCTGCATTTAGGAATCTAAAGGGAATTTATGGGCATAAAATGATGATAAATTTTTGGAAAACTTAACATAAATATTTACCTTTGAGTCGTAATGCCCAGCCGTAATAGGCACAAAAGGGAGTTGCTCAATATGCTATCGCGCTAAATCGAAGCCGAGGCAAAGGAATTGTGAGAAAGTATATTGATTCTGGATTATATATTTTTAAATTGGAGAACAGTCAAGGAACTTTTCTACTTAAAGGATATAACTTGCTGATTACTATGCATATATGTGGTCGGCGAGGATAGGAAGAATTGTCTGTACTCAAAAATAGGCACTCAACGGTGGCGACAGAGAATCTACATTTTGCCCCCCTTTATCAACGTAATGAAACATTGCAACCCTGCGATGAAAAGGCAGTTTGGGTTGTTATGCGCTCGAAACGAGGCGGTTATCATGATGCGCAGGACAAAGTGTATGAGTTTTTTATGCCGATGAAAGAGAGTGTCACAACGCGAGGAGGGCAGCGAGTGAAGCGCGTTGTTCCCGCTATTCCCGATGTGTTTTTTGTTAAGGATAGTATAGCGCGATTGGAGGCGTTGGTGCAGAGGAA
>JAFXHY010000026.1 GCA_017536215.1 Muribaculaceae bacterium
ATTACCAACTTCTTTCAATCGATTGGCAAACCAAAACTATCAATATTCTTGTCGCTTACTCGACAGTTAATATTCCTTATTCCATTCCTCTTAATTTTACCCGAATTTTTCGGCATAAATGGAGTATGGGCAAGTATGGCGGCATCAGATTTGCTTGCTTTTCTCGTTGCATTGGCTACACTTATTGTAATGATGCGCCGAGTTAATCATAAATTTACTATAACGTCGCAATCCTAATAGATATAATCATGATACACAATTTGCAATTACGAATCGACCCACGTACTGCAGCAACTCCATCGTTGCTGAAAGTTCATGCGTCGACTATCCTAAATGTCGATGCTAATGCAATTTGCAGTATTGTAATAAAAAAACGGTCGATTGATGCTCGCCAACGTCGTGTTATGATTAATCTGACGGTTGATGTATATGTCGGAGAAGATGCACCGCAAGCGCCATTGCTCAATCCGGTGGACTATCAAGATGTAAGTAATGCCCCACAAGCAATTATAGTAGGTGCAGGGCCTGCGGGCTTGTTTGCTGCCCTTAGATTGATAGAATTAGGAGTGCGACCAATAGTATTGGAACGAGGCAAAGATGTAGATTCTCGACGTATAGATATGGCGCAAATAGCGCGACGAGATATAGTTGACCCCGATTCAAATTACTGTTTCGGTGAAGGGGGAGCAGGGGCTTTCTCCGATGGTAAACTTTACACACGTTCCAAAAAACGTGGCAATATTGAAAAAATATTGCAGATATTTTGTCAACATGGAGCATCGACCGACATTTTAGTTGATGCCCACCCACATATTGGAACAGATCGCCTTCCTATTGTTATAAAAGCTATGCGCGAGACAATCAAACGCTGTGGAGGCGAGATTCATTTTTCTTCACGTGTCACTTCAATGTTGCTTAATAAAAGTGGTGATTTGCTGAGTGTTGAAGGCGTCGGCACGTTGGATGGTGAAACATACATGGGGCCGGTGATACTTGCTACCGGACATTCAGCGCGCGACACATATAGAATGTTGCTCGAAAGCGGAGTCGCAATCGAACCGAAAGGAATTGCGATAGGGGTGCGCCTCGAACATCCGCAACAACTCATTGATTCAATACAATATCATAATCCTCAGGGACGCGGCAAATATCTTCCGGCGGCTGAATATTCAATGTTGACACGTGTTGACGACCGAGCAGTGTATTCCTTCTGTATGTGTCCGGGTGGGTTTGTAATTCCCTCGGCGAGCGGTCCCAATCAACAAGCGGTCAACGGAATGTCGCCTGCCTCCCGTGGTACTCGATGGGCAAACTCCGGAATGGTGGTTGAGATACTGCCGGAAGATGTGACAAAGTACGCGGGGACATTGAAAATTATGGAACTGCAGGAAGAGATAGAGAAAACATTCTACGATGAAAGTGGGATGACGCAAAATGCACCGGCTCAACGTATGACCGACTTTGTTGCAGCGCGGACATCCACTTCGTTGCCCCCATCGTCCTATGCTCCCGGCATACACCCGGCGCGTGTCGATAAATTATTGCCCGAACCGATTTCTCGACGTCTTCGTAAGGGATTTGAAGAGTTTGGACGAAAATCGCGCGGATTCTTGACCGATAAGGCAATAGTGGTTGGATGCGAAACGCGTACATC
>JAFXHY010000177.1 GCA_017536215.1 Muribaculaceae bacterium
CGCTTCGCACCAAACGGCACATTTAATTCATTTGACCCGGCACACCACACTCTATCACGCATTGACCATATCTTTGTCAGCCCGACTATCAAAGTCGACCGATATG
Organism: Muribaculaceae bacterium; assembly: GCA_017536215.1. Lineage (GTDB taxonomy): Bacteria > Bacteroidota > Bacteroidia > Bacteroidales > Muribaculaceae > JAGBWK01. The sequence continues at coordinate 107 of JAFXHY010000177.1, forward strand.
GCATTTTGACCGACATGTATTGGGAAACCGAAGCAAACGAAGAGCAACATCAAGGCAACGATGCACCACTTGAAATTAAATTATCAAAACGCCAACTACGCACTATCTCCGACCACTACCCCGTCGTTGTATATTTTGAATTGTAAATTATTTCAGGTTTCAACACTTTTCATCGATTTTTTCACTCGCTTGTAAAAACATTGAAATAAGTTTCTTGTTTTCACCGGTTTATTCCTATATTTACATTCATATTTCTTTCAATATCAGTTTTTGAATCAATTATAAGAATTAATCAAAAATCCAAATAGGAATGAGAATGGGACGGATTTTTAAATTGATAATATTATTCGTGTTTTTTAGCGGAATAATAAATCTCTCTTATGCAGAATCAATCTATCGCAATAGCGGTACATTGTATGAGCAAAATAGGGGCGCGGCTGAAATTATTAGATACAATGTTTATGAATATATCTGTGATTGCCTTGGTAAGGATGTGCTTGAGGGTGTGATTAATGAGAATAATTCTGATTTATCCTTCAGAATTTTTTATAATCCGGATGGGAATCTTAATAAGATAATGACAAACAATATGCGTGTCTCATTTTTCTCTGGGAAAGAGTGGGAATCCATATTTGATTATCTACATGATTTACCGCCATTGCCCCTGCCCAATTGTCTTACATATATAAATCTTTATCCCTATGCCATTTATACTAAAGACACAATTATAAATAGTGCGCATCAATCTATAATTGATTTTTCAAAAATGTTTAATCCTGTCGCATTATGTCCAAAAGAGACACGAGCTAATACTGAATTGAACACGGACACCATCAAGCCTTTTGACATTATTGAGCGTGAAATATACGATTATGAACCATATTATCGCACTGAGCATCCGGATTCATTGTTCGGACTAATGAGATGGGAAGAAGTGAAGCGTCGCTATCATGATGCATTAAAATCCGGAGAATATAAAGAAAAACCGCGCATCTGGGACCAAATATATGACTGCGAATTCGACGATGAGGGGTACAATTGGGAGAAAATTCCTATTAAAAATTACTCAGTCAATATTCAAGTCCCCATTGATTCAAAGATAACAATCGCTACGGATTCACTATCAGCGATGGTGGATTTTCCTGACTCTACCTATGTAAATATCCAATATACCAAGGGGGATGAGTGGACAAAACTATACGAAACCGAAACAAATCCTCGCAAACGTCAGATTTATAGTAGCGTTGTCACCGAAAAATATCTGCTATCATCGGGAGAATTTGAACTCGATGGAAAAATGATATATTGGCAAAGGATAAGATATCGGTATGGGGTGACTGTAACCCTTTACATTTCTGCAAAAGATAATCTCACAAAATATTATTCAACAGTAATAGCACCCATTACGGTAGTATTACGTCCAAAGTTCAAAACGATATATTTGAACGACGATGGGTATTGATTCCCAAGCCGTGGATTGAGGAAATGTTTCATGATAAATATTACGATTCCTATTTTGAGATAAATAACTTCTCAAAATTTATATAATAAATACATTAAATATTATAGGAATGAGAAATAAATTAACTACTATTTTCGTAGCTATATTCCTTTCAGCTATGATAAATGTCGTAAATACAACAACCAGTAACAGCAAACCTGACAATCAATTTAATAAATACGTCTTTAATAATGAAAAGTTATCAGATAGTATTATCAAATATTATAACAGAACTCATAATCTGGACAGTATCATCAACAATTGTCGCATAGGATTTGAATATCCTCTTGATGGACCGGAAGGAGAAAGGATAATTGAGATTGATATAGAATTCAACGACAGCGCTTCGATAGTTATAACAAGAAGTGCAAGTCAAATCATAGGAGGGAATCGGAGCAAGGTTAAGTTAACTAAACAGACAGCTAACTACTTCAAATCCCTATTATTTGGAATTTATTCAGAACAAAGATCCGTAATAAAAGACAGTATTCTCAGCGGAGACATATTATTGATATCACACTCGACAATATGGTCAATAACACTGGATTTGCCAAATCAGAAAATTGCCGAATACTTACAAACGAGCAGTATCTCTTTTAATTCCGAAACAGCTTTTCATCCTCAATTCAAGAAAATACAACAATTGGTACGAGCTATAAAACGTAAAATGGAGAAAGACATTTATAAGATTAAAAATATAGATTACAAACCGGAGCCGTGGATTGAAGAAATGTTTCATGGAGAATATTACGAGCCGTATAATGACATAAATTTCAATAAATACCAATGAAATGCTGTAAAGATATATTGATTAATCAGCGAACCGGAGTGGTGGCGACGGTGTAGCATCAATATAGTTAATCGTCTTCTTGTCCGTTCAATCACCATTTCCATCCCTCTCTGCTTTATACTTCACACCTTTACCCTACATAAATCTATCATTTTTCCTTCTTTTAAAAGAATTTTGCTATCTTTGCCTAAAATTTTGCAATAGGTAATTTCCATAATATAATTTATTATGACACATATTTCTGAGCTTATTCAATCACTCTCTCCTTCTGCCACTTTGGCCATGTCGCAAAAAAGCAACGAGCTTAAAGCTCAAGGCGTCGACGTAATCAACCTCTCTGTCGGTGAACCCGATTTCAATACTCCCGACCACATTAAAGAGGCGGCCAAACGCGCTATCGACGAAAATTTCACTTTCTATACTGCGGTCCCCGGCTATATGTCGCTCCGAAAAGCTGTTTCGCGAAAACTCAAAGAGGAAAACGGTGTTGACTTCGCTCCCGAACAAATCGTAGTCTCAAACGGGGCTAAGCAAGCGCTTTGCAACGTTATCCTCGCTTCTATCAACCCCGGCGACGAAGTGCTTATTCCTACTCCGGCTTGGGTGTCCTACGTTGAAATGGTAAAACTCGCTCGCGGTACTAACGTTCTCGTCCCAACAACTCTTGAGGACGATTTCAAAATCACACCGCAACGCCTCGAAGAAGCTATCACACCGCGCACTCGCATGATTCTTCTTTGCTCTCCTTCCAACCCCACAGGCTCTGTTTACTCTCGACAGGAGCTTCAAGCTCTCGTCGATGTAATTGCCAAATACCCCGACATCATCGTTCTTTCCGACGAGATATACGAACACATCAACTTCACCGGCTCTTTCACCTCTTTGGCTTCATTCCCCGAAATCGCCGACCGCACTGTTATCATCAACGGCGTTTCGAAAGCCTACGCTATGACCGGTTGGCGTATTGGCTACTGCGCTGCTCCTCTTTGGCTCGCTAAAGCTGTCAACAAATTGCAAAGCCAGTACACCTCAGGTTGCTCGTCTATAGCTCAAAAAGCTGCCGAAGCTGCCTACGAAGGTTCGCAAGATTGTGTTCACCAAATGTGCGAAGCCTTCTGACGCCGTCGCGACCTTGTCGTTGAGCTCGCTCGCCAAATCCCCGGATTCGAATGCAACGAGCCGCAAGGTGCATTCTACCTCTTCCCTCGTGTTACATCTTTCTTGGGCAAATCCGACGGTGAAACTACTATCAATACTTCGGGCGAACTCGCTCTCTACCTCCTCGACAAAGCTCACGTTGCAACTGTCGACGGTGCCGCTTTCTGCCTCGACGGATACATAAGATTGAGCTACGCCACTTCCGACGACAACATTCGCGAAGCAATGCGTCGCATCGCCGAAGCTCTCGCTGCTCTTAAATAATCCATGAATAAATCTTTTAACTGCATATTATTATTATGGACTTCATACAAGAACTCACATGGCGCGGAATGATTCACTCCGTGACTCCCGGTGCCGATGAACAACTAAAAAAAGGAATGACCACTGCCTACCTCGGCATCGACCCTACTGCCGACTCGCTGCACATTGGTCACCTTGTCGGCGTTATGATGCTTAAACACTTCCAGCGCGCCGGTCACCGCCCTATCGCTCTCGTTGGGGGTGCTACCGGTATGATTGGCGACCCATCGATGAAAAGCCAAGAACGCAAACTCATCGACGAAGAAACCCTTCGCCACAATCAAGACGCCATCAAACGCCAGCTCGCTAAATTCCTCGACTTTGACTCTGATGCGCCTAACGCTGCTATTTTGGTCAACAACTACGATTGGATGAAGAAATTCTCTTTCCTCGAATTCATCCGCGACATCGGCAAGCACATCACCGTCAACTACATGATGGCAAAGGACTCTGTAAAAAAACGTCTTTCAGGCGAAGCTCGTGAGGGTATGTCGTTCACCGAATTCTCCTACCAGCTACTTCAAGGCTACGACTTCCTTCACCTCTACAACGAGATGGGATGTCGCCTTCAACTCGGCGGTTCTGACCAATGGGGCAACATGACAACAGGCACTGAACTTATTCGCCGCATTAACGGCGCCGACGATGCTTTTGCTTTGACTTGCCCTCTCATCACTAAAGCCGACGGTGGCAAATTCGGCAAAACAGAAAGTGGCAACGTATGGCTCGATCCTCGCTACACCTCTCCCTACAAATTCTACCAATTCTGGCTCAACGTTTCCGACGCAGATGCCGAAAAATATATTAAAATCTTCACTTCTCTCCCCAAAGAGGAAATCGACGACCTTATCGCTCAGCAAGCTGCCGACCCCGGTCAGCGTCCGCTACAAAAACGTCTTGCTAAAGAAATCACAATCATGGTACATAGCGAAGAGGACTTCAACGCTGCCGTTGAAGCTTCTCAAATCCTTTTCTCTAACAAAGCATCCGAGACTCTTCGCAAAATCGACGAAGACACTCTCCTCGCTGTATTTGAAGGAGTGCCTCAATTTGAAATCTCGGCCGACGACCTCAACGGTGAAACTAAAATCGCCGACCTCCTCACCGACAAAGCTCCGGTATTCCCGTCTAAAGCCGAGCTTCGCAAGTTGGCTCAACAAGGCGGTTTCGCAATCAACAAAGAAAAGGTTGCCGACGTTTACGCTCCCGCTTCTGCCGACATGCTTCTCAACAACAAATACATTTTGATACAGAAAGGTAAGAAAAACTATTTTCTACTCCGTGTCAAATAATTCGGAACAATCAATCTCAAGCCAATCCGCAAAACCGCGAATTGAATATATCGACACGGCCAAAGGTATATGCATACTTTTGGTCGTGTTTCTGCATAGCGGACTTTTCGCCGATTCTTTGCAATTTTTAGCCCTCTTGCGAATGCCTTTCTACTTCACCCTATCAGGGCTTTTCTTTAAGGACTATGGCGGATTTCTACCCACTGTAATCAAGAAAATCAACAAAATAATAATCCCTTTTTTCTTTTTCTACACCGGTAGCTACATCATCTTCGTTGCACTTCGCACCTTGCTTGACATAGATATAAACACTGGATTTTTTGATTTCTTCACCAATCCAAATGCCGTTTTCTCCGTCAACATCGCGCTATGGTTCCTTTTCGCTCTATTTTGGGCTAATACTATATTCTTTATACTACACCGCTACTGCCACAACATCATCTCCCTTGGGGTCGTCTCATGCGCTCTTGCTGTCGCATCTCTAATTCTTTTCTCAGGCGACTACATGCTCCCTCTCTTTATTGACTCCGCTCTCGTTGCCATGCCATTTTTCTTCCTCGGGTATTGTCTGCGCAACACCTCTTTTCTTTACCCTAACCGGTTCGACCGGTTCTCATGGCTATCCATATCCTTGCTCATAGCAATTGCCGTTGGAGCCTATTTCTTGGGAGAATCCCCGGTAATAACTCTCAGTTCCATAAAAATAGATGGCAGTCCGATATTCTACTTTATTGGAGCATTCGCAATTGTAATTGCTACCATACTGCTTTGCAAAAAAATAGGACCGCTACCATTCCTAAAATACATCGGGCAATACTCTCTAATCATCCTCGGTGTGCACTGCTCGCTGTTTCATATTTCGCGCAACATTCTGCAAAGCTTCGGTCTGAAGGATGGTATTCTCCACGACGCTATTACCTTCATAATCGTAATTGCCATCTCCGTCCTGCTTATAGCCCCCTTAAAACGCTATTTCCCGCGCTTCACCGCCCGGCGCGACCTATTCTCTTGGAATACCAACAAAAAATCCTCTCAACTCTAAAAGCAATCCTCAATCCCAAAATGCAATAGTAGTTCTAAACAAAACCAAAAAAATCCCAAAACACGAGGATATATAAAAAATAATTTGTAAATTTGCACGCTGAAAGCCAATCGGGGTGTAGCACAGTTGGCAGCGCGCCACGTTCGGGACGTGGAGGTCGGAAGTTCGAGTCTTCTCACCCCGAC
>JAFXHY010000178.1 GCA_017536215.1 Muribaculaceae bacterium
ATTTGAATGGCAGTCCATACAAGCTCCGTGGTGTATGCCGTCATCAGGACCAGAAACCTATTGGTTATGCTCTATCCGATGAGATGCACCGACGCGACATGCAACTCATTAAAGAGATGGGAGTCAACTTCATTCGCATTTCCCACTACCCACAAGATGACGCCATTCTTGAGATGGCCGACCGATTGGGGCTAATCGTATGGGAAGAAATCCCGGTAATCAATATAGTACCAGAGACCGAAGGCTACGATGACAACTGCGAAACCAACTTGCGCGAAATGATACGTCAACACTTCAACCACCCATCTATAGTGATGTGGGGGTATATGAATGAAATAATGCTCGAAACAGGATGGCAACTCGGAGGCGACCCCGTGAAATATAAAGCCGGCACCGAGCGTGCGCTTCGTCTCGCTACTCGCTTGGAAAAAGTGCTATATGAAGAAGATTCCTCTCGCCTGTCGACAATGGCTTTCCATGGCGACGACGTCTATAACAAAGTTGGACTTGGAGAAGTCACACAAGTGCGTGGATGGAATCTATATCCGGGGTGGTATGGTAGTTATCTAAACTATTTTAATGAGTTTATCAATGACCAACATATTCGCTATCCTCATCATCCTCTAATTGTCAGCGAATATGGTGCCGGCTCCGACCGACGAATTCACACCATTAAACCTCAGCAATTCGATTTCAGCATGGAGTATCAGCAAATCTATGTAGAGCACTACGTCCCGGTAATTGAGAATACTCCGTATATTGCCGGGGCCGCCTACTGGAACTTCATTGATTTTGGGTCGGCAGTACGAGAGGAATCAATGCCTCGAATCAACAACAAGGGGATAGTAACATCTTCTCGCGAGCCTAAAGATATTTACTATTACTTCCAATGCACATGGCGAAACGACAAACCGATTGCACATATCGCAGTGCGCGACTGGCCAAAACGAACATTAGTCAGCGATACTGATGTCGCAGTTATGCCAATAAAAGTATACTCCAACTCCAACAAAGTCAGTCTGACAGTAAATGGGACTACACTTCCGGAACGTATAATTGAAAATGCATTTACATTTTTCGATGTACCGCTACAACATGGTGACAACTATCTAATAGCCACCACCGACGACGGCTCTGTTTGCGACATGGCAACAATAAATGTTGACTTCCTACCGTCGACTATCAGCCCTGAAAACGTCAACAATCTTGAACTCGGAATCAACGTAGGCAGCGATTGTTGGTTCGTTTCCGATGAAAGCGGATTCAGTTGGGTACCCGACCGCGAATACACTCACGGAGGGTGGGGATACGTAGGTGGTAGTAAAAAATCAGTTACGACTCAAATTCACGGCACCGCCGACAATCCTCTATATCAAACATCACGTCAAGACATTGACGCATATCGTTTTGATGTCCCAAAGGGGACCTACGAAATTGAGTTGGGCTTTGCCGACCCCTTCCGCGACGGTAATGCCATTGCATATTCTCTTAACAACGGAGGCAAAGCCGAAGATGTTTATTGCCGTTTTAATGTAACTATTGAGGGGACCCAACGGCTTATCAACTTCGCGCCTTCCGATGCATCAGGTCATTTTTTTGCCGGGCGACATAAATACATTGTCAATGTGACCGATGGCACCCTTGATATAGATTTCTCAAAAGTCAATGGCCACACATTCCTCAACTGCATCAAACTGCGCAAACTTTAACCAATCTTGTCGCACATTCTCTCTCCTCTCAAATTTTTGATTTAACAATCATTAGTTCCATATAATTAGTGACTCCTAAATAATATTATTACTTTTACATAAATATACTAAACAAACTAAACACTCATGAAAAAATTACTTATTTCTTTAACCATTTGTATTTCAACTTTTATCCCCTCTTTGGCTCAAACAATACTGGTCATTCCGGGAGACTATGCCGATCCATCTATTCTTAAAGATGGTGACGATTACTACATGACCCACACCCCGTGTTACTACAAACCGGGCTTTTTGATTTGGCACTCGCGCGACTTGATAAATTGGGAGCCTATCGCTCATGCCGCAACCGATTGGGA
>JAFXHY010000179.1 GCA_017536215.1 Muribaculaceae bacterium
GGCGCGCCATCTCCTCGGCGGGATTCTCCTTTACGCCAAACCCCCTTCAATGGATAGCACAACGCGCTTTGCGAGTCTCCTCCGGTAAACAATTTGTTCACCCTTATCTCGCCGCACAATTTATGTCGTTTCCCAAGCTCAAACTGCTTCATGTCACTTATGCCCACTTTGTTTTATTTCATAACACTAAGTTAAGCAAACTCCGCCGTTTCACACTCTTTCGCCTCTCTTTTTTAACACTATTTCACAAGTCGCACCTCGAATTTCCCCCTTGCCTCTATCCTCTCCGACTCTCGTATCAAAAAAATCGGACTCCCAATTCATGAAAGTCCGATTTATTCTTTAAACCCCAAATTTTATCTTCTACCACCGGGGCCGCGATGTCCGCCGGGTCCACCGGGTCCACGTTGATTGCGTCCCTCCGGCTGATTGCCCACTCCAAATGTATTGAATTTATACGTAAACGATAGCATAAAGTAGCGTGTCAACGCATTGAATTGCGTATCGTCGATATACGTTGCTGTTACCGAACGTGAAATATCCTTCTTCTGTTGCAACAAGTCGTAGGCCTTTAGCATGAGCGTTGCATTCTTGCCCGGGAGGAACTGATAAGAAATCGATGCATTCCACATCCATGATTCACTATCATATCCTGCCGAATAGCCGCTCGCATCTGAATAGGTCAAGTCGGTGCTAAGGATAATTCCTATCGGTGTGTACCACGTGCCGTTAAAATTGCCCCCATAGCGATGCAAATTTGTCGACGACATTGACGATGCTGAGTTGCGCGTTGTTTGGTAATTATACATCGGGCGCAATTCAAGTTCCAAATCATCGGGGCGATATGCTATCGAGAATGACTCTGCTATCATAAACGTGTTCGAAACATTGCGCTCGCCGTTGTTGTAGCCAAGTTGACGATTATAATTGACGAATAGATGATTATTGAATGAAAACACCTTATTGCGCAAAGGCTGTGAGAACATATTCATCAATCGAGCATTCCAAATGCCGTTAACATTCTCGTATGTCGTGTAGCGACCACCTGTCTGATTATCAAATATTGTCTTTGATATAATTGAATTTTGTGTGACGCGAGCATTAAACATTGTCATTATCGAACGCTGCGACTCCATATCAAATGTTTGATAGCGCAAACGGATATTGTGGTTGAACGACGGAACCAAGTCCGGGTTACCTTGCACCACATTCAACGGATTGCTATAATCCGCTACCGGTTGCAACTGCGACATCGACGGCTGTGAACTGCGACCGGAGTAATCTACATTCATCGTTGTTGATTGTCCGAGCTTATAGCGGAATCGCAAGAACGGTGCATAATTCCATGTAGTGCGCGACGGTACATTCTTCTGCGGATTTGTCAAATTATTACTCTTGCTCTTAATCGGCACAATCGACATCCCGGCATCCAAAGTAAAGGTCTTTGACACCTTTTTATATCCGATTCGGATATCCTGCTGGAAATTGCTGTTGCGGAAGCGGTTGGTCAACGAATCGCTTAACTCAAAATTAGCAAGGTCTATTATCGGCTGGGCAAATGTGTGTTCCTCTCCGTTGAGCATATAGTGCCAAATTCTATCTGCATCGGTATAATGCTCCAGATTATGGTCCTCAAACACATATTTATCGGCATTGTTCCAACGCATATTCGCTGAATATCCCACCGTCAAGAAATGACCATTCTTAACATCGCCCAACGGCTCGGTCCACGTAAATCGACCGCTGACATGATTTGTCCAAGTCTTATTATCTATCCATTGGTCATATTCATCGATTGAGTCGTTGAACTGGAAGAACTTATTGTACACATAGCTATCCTCATATTCTCTCACATTGCTCATGCGATAATTCACAAACATTGAGAACGAGCGACCTCTATGGTTGGCAAAATTATGATTGTAGATGATACGTCCACCGGCCTCATACGATTTTCCATCCGACATCGAACGATTCAATGAAATGTTTTTACCCTGCGACACTGAAATTGCATCCGACCACGAATCATTTTGATTGTAACTGAAATATGGACGTATGTCAAGAGTGTTAAATGAGTCGGGTTTCCACTCTACTCGGAAATCAGTGCGCAAATTGTGACCTTTATTTTGCGACTCTGTCAATGAATTCTGTGTGTAGGGGTCATCGAGCAAATACTCGCGATTTTGACGACGCATGCTCTCCTTGTCGGAATGTGAATACATCACATTACCTCCCACGCGGATTATCTCTTCCTTTCCTACATTGAAGTTGACGCCAAACGTTTGCGACTCATTGATGCCTTGGTCCCCTCCGAAGCGGCGGAAGCGGTTGCCATTCCCATCGGTAAATCCAAGGTCGTTGGTATTGTTGGCCGAACCGATAAATGTTATCTGATTGCCATCCCAGAAGCGATTCACATTAAACGTTACCTGATAGCGATCATCGGTACCATATCCGGCCTCTGCCGTGCCAAACCAACCATTTTTCATCCCCGGCTTTACTGTCAAGTTGATGACCGTTTCATCTTCTCCATCATCTACTCCGGTCATGCGCGCCAAGTCACTTTTGCGTTCCACAACTTGCAACTTCGACACCATATTCACTGGCAAATTCTTCGATGCCACCTTGGGGTCGTCGGAGAAAAACTCCTTCCCGTCAACCAATATCTTGGTCACCTCTTTTCCGTTGGCTGTAATCTTGCCGTCGGCGTCAATTTCAACTCCGGGCAGACGTTTCAACAAATCCTCAACTACGGCATTAGGTTGTGTCTTATACGAGTCGGCATTATATTCCACGGTATCCTCCATCACCTTTATCGGAGTTTTCACTGCTGTTACAGTTGCCTCATCAAGCAAATGCGATGCGGTTTTCATTGTTATTGTTCCCGCAATTACATTCTTATCTGCTACTGTTATATTTTGAAATTGCTTATTATATCCTACATAAGCCACCTCCAAAATGTAATGTCCTTTCTTGATGTTTTTTAGCGTAAATTTTCCGTCAAGGTCCGATGCGACACCTTTTACATATGCGCTATCCTTTGCTGCCAACAATCTAACTCCGGCCTCCATCAACGGCTCTCCGGCCTCATCAGCAACGACTCCACTGACATTATACGCCACCATCGGCATCACGCCAACAATAGCGATTATAATCATACTTACTAATCCTCGCAATCTCATCTATCTATTTTGTTTTCTGTTTGTGTTTAGTATTCTTTACTTCGCAGTATTTGTGGGAACTCAAATCCTAAAATACTTTATATTAGAACTTCACGATTTTTCGATTACAAAATTAATCAAAACTTTACAAAATTTTTAGCCAAATTCATACTCGCCCCCCGATTTTCAACCAACCTCCTATTTTATTCAACAAATCTGTCGGAATTCAACTCCAAAATGCTCAA
>JAFXHY010000180.1 GCA_017536215.1 Muribaculaceae bacterium
CAGCCCAATGGAGTGAGCCCTTACCAGCCTTCGAAATACCGCGTCAGCCCTATGGAGTGAGGGTCTCCGCGCCCTCCCATCGTGCGAAGCACGGGAAAGCGTAGCGATAAAACCTTTAGCTCAACGAGGCATGACCGAGTTAATAACCGGGGGTTGAGCGTAGCGAAACCCTCGGATTGTGAATCCACCTGCCTCTGCGTCCGCAAGGACGGGTCGCTTTAGCGAGCATAAAACCGGTGGTTTTTAAACCTCCGGATAGCGCAGCACCATGCAGTGAGCCATTCCCGGCCCTCACATTGTCCGTTTGCTCGTAAAATTATTATATGATTAAATAGGTTATATTATTATATTTGCTAAATTTGTAGTTGACAAATCCTATAAATCTCAAACCTTAATATCTTATGCAACTATATTATTTTATTTCTGCCGATGGACGTCGGTTAGGACCTGTTCCCGGAGAAGAATTGGTAAATTGCGGAATTACCCCCGATACATTGGTGTGGGGACAAAATATGAGTGGTTGGGCACCTGCTAATACTGTCCCGGAAATCGTAGCATTGTTTACATCGCAACCGCAGCCTACTCAACCGCAGTCATTGGAGAATGCGACAGAAATGCCGGAACCATCCTCTACGGTTGGCAATACACCAATACAAACTGAAAATGATATAGATTCGCCGTCAACTTCGGACCCACAAACTCCGGAATCTACTGCCTCAGAATTGCCAAATCCGGGACTCGAATCTGATAATAAAAATAGAGATACAATGTGGGGGGCTATTGTGATTATAGTTGCAATGTTAATAATTCTTTGCTGGGTTTTATTTGTTAAAAACTCAAACAGTAACCCATCTGCCGAAACAGCGGCTGATTCTGTAGCGGTTGTAGAGGGAATAAAGGCTGTTGAAGGGGTTGAGGTTAATGGTGTGGAGTTTAATATGATATATGTGGAAGGTTCCTTATTTGATATGGGCGCAACATTGGAGCAAGGTGATGATTATTTTGCCGATGAGCGACCAACTCACCAAGTGACATTGAGCGATTATTATATAGGAGAAACCGAAGTGACGCAAGAATTGTGGGTTGCAGTAATGGGAAATAATCCATCGCGGTTTACGGGCAATTCTCGCAATCCTGTAGAGGAGGTGTCCTGGTATGATTGTATAGAATTTATTCAAGAGTTAAATCGACTCACCGGAAAACATTTCCGACTTCCTACGGAGGCAGAGTGGGAATTTGCAGCTCGTGGAGGGAGTAATAGTAAAGGTTATAAATATAGTGGAAGCAACCGCATAGATGAGGTGGCATGGTACAATGGTAATTCCGTGAGTATGACACATGAAGTAGCTACATGTGCTCCCAATGAGTTAGGGATTTATGATATGAGTGGGAATGTATATGAATGGTGTAGTGATTGGTATGGAGAATATCCCGTCTCATCGCAAACTGACCCCTCTGGTTCCACTAACGGCTCTTACTGCGTGAATCGAGGTGGTAGTTGGGGTAGCAGTGCGCGGTATTGCCGTGTGTCGTGTCGCTACTACAGCACTCCCGACTTTCGTTACGATTATCTCGGTTTTCGCTTAGTTTGTTCAAGCCTATAGGTTAGGCATCCACTACCACATCGCGGCCGAAGGCTTACCAGCCGTCGAAATACCGCGCCAGCCAATGGAGTGAGGGTCTCCGCGCCCTCACATCGTGCGAAGCACGGGAAAGCGCAGCGATAGTAATAACCGGGGGTTGAGCGTAGCGAAACCCTCGGATTGTGAATCCACCTGCCTCTGCGTCCGCAAGGACGGGTCGCTTTAGCGAGCATAAAACGGTGGTTTTTAAACCTCCGGATAGCGCCAACTCCATGGACTGAGTCCTTCCCAGCCCTCACATTGCCCGGCATTCCCCTAATAATACTATTGAAATTGATTGATTATTGCTGCTATTTCTCTGGCATCAGTCTCACTTGTACATGCCGATATTGGCAGCGACAACACACTTCCCCCTATCGCCTCTGCCTGCAATAATGCATCCGAAACGGCAACATAATCAACTCCCGTCATACATGGTTGTTGATGAGGTGGAGTTGCATAATGAACATCCGTCGCAACTCCCGCTGCTGACAAATATTCGCGCAATTCATCCCGACGTTGGCTTCTAACGACATACTGATGCCACACCATATCCTCACCCCCTAAAATAGGTTTTTCGATATCCTTATGGCAAATCATTTCGTCATAAATTCGGGCAATAACTCGTCGTTGTTCGCCGACTAAATCTACATCCTTCAACTTTACATTCAACACTGCCGCTTGAACAGGATCAAGACGACAATTTCCACCCAAGTATATATTATGATAACGGCGGTCGCTACCATAATTTGACAACGCTCTTACTCGTGCCGCAAGATCGCCATCGTGGGTGACAATAGCTCCCGCATCTCCCACCGCTCCAATATTTTTAGTAGGATAGAAAGAAAATGCTCCGGCATGACCAAGCCCTCCGGTAACGTGAGTTCCCATCAACCCCGACGTCGTCGTGCGTGCGCCAATCCCTTGTGCATTATCCTCGATAACCAACAACTGATTCTTTTCGACAAATTCTTTCAGTTGATTATCCCAACATGCTCGACCATACAAATGTACCGGCATGACAACCCTTGTGCGTGGAGTCAGCGACTCTTCCAAGCGCGCCGTGTCAAGATTTAATGTCGACATATCAACCGGCGCAAGTATCGGACGCAACCCGGCATCAATTATTGCTAATATTGATGCGATATATGTATTTGACGCTACGACTACCTCGTCACCTTTCTTCAAATCCCCTCGGTCAACCCATGCTCGAAGTATCAATCGCAACGCATCAAGCCCGTTGCTCACTCCTACCGCATATGGCGCTCCCGTTTGAACTTTTAGAGCTTCCTCTAATCGCTCACATTCCTCTCCTCCGATATATCGCCCGGACGTCACGACATTTCTCACCGCCTCCTCTATCTCATGCATATAGGGCGCGTTGATTATCTTCAAATCAAGAAAAGGGTAGTGCGGGGCTTTCATTTCTTCGGGCAATAAATCTCTTTAAACTTCGTCATCGAGCGACAATAATCATCCTCCGAATATAATTCTGAAGTTAGAACTAAACTCACCGAACCTGATGAGAAATTGTCGAGTGAACGCCATATCCCATTCGGAATATACAACGCTCGATATGGGCGATTTAGCGAAAATTTTCGCTCATCGACACCATCAGTAAGTGTTACATCAAATGAGCCGGATGCTGCAACGATAAACTCGTGGGCTTTGAAATGAGAATGTCCTCCTCGTTCCGAATCTCCGGGTACATCATAGAGATAGAACACTCGCTTCGTGGGAAATATATTGTCGATATTATCAACAACAGTCAGCGATCCGTTGCTATGATAATGGCGAGATAGTTCAACTATACGGCAATCATTGAGCGTGTTTCCGCGGCTGAAATCATAATCCCAATTTCTCGAAACTTTCGGATTGGGTTGAAATGTAACTCCCGACGCCAAGTCCCGATGCCACATTTCATAATCTCGAATATAATCCCCTTCGTTATAATTGGTCGATGATAGTACCAACGCAACGGAGTTGGTTGAAAAATTATCAATCCGACGCCATGTCATTGGTGGAACATACAACCCATAAAACGACCGATTTAGATGAATCCGCTCCTCTCCGTTCCCACAATCAACTACAACGTCAAACGACCCCGACAATGCCACAATTAATTCTGCCGATGTCCGAAATGCATGCCCATGGCGCACTTCTCCGCCTGGAACATCATAAATCCAATATGCTCGCTTTATTTCAAACGGCACCTGCGCTCCGTTCTCTATAAACGTCAAATTTCCTCGTGGGTCGAGTATCTTTGGCAATTGGATTATTTCTGGCTTCATGGCGATCGTCGATTTTTGTAGAAACTGTTGCCGGTTTATTGCAAGCCTTTGTCGGCAAGTGCTATAAGATATGCGCCATAGTCATTCTTCGCCATTGGTGCGGCTATTTCTCGAAGCTTATCTGCTGTGATAAATCCGCGTCGGAATGCAATCTCTTCAAGTGCGGCAACATAAAACCCTTGACGTTTTTGTATCGCTTCAATAAAGCCAGATGCCTCCATGAGTGAATCAATTGTGCCGGTATCAAGCCATGCAAAGCCACGTCCGAAACATTTCACATTCAATCTCCCTGCTTGTAAATATGTGTCATTTACAGTGGTGATTTCCAATTCACCGCGAGCCGATGGTTTCACATTGGCGGCTATTTCTACAACATCGTTAGGGTAGAAGTATAGCCCTACTACTGCCAAATTGCTTTTGGGCTCCTGTGGCTTTTCTTCTATAGATGTTGCATGACCGGTATCATCGAGTGTGACTACGCCATATCGATTCGGATCTTTTACTTGATATGCAAATACTGTCGCTTCTTTCTTTTGCTCAGCGATTGTTAACGCATCTCGGAGTAATCCTGTAAATCCTTGTCCATAAAATATATTATCACCAAGAACAAGGCACACATCATCTTCTCCAATAAATTCTCGACCTATGATAAATGCTTGTGCCAGCCCCTCTGGGCGTGGTTGCTCGGCATACGAAAATTTTACCCCTAAATCCTCTCCGGTCCCAAGTAATTTCTTGAACATCGGCAGGTCGTCGGGAGTTGATATGATAAGTATTTCTTTTATTCCGGCAAGCATCAACACCGACACCGGATAATATATCATCGGTTTATCGTAAACAGGTATCAACTGCTTCGACACTCCCTTTGTTATGGGATAGAGTCTTGTCCCGGAACCTCCGGCTAATACTATTCCTTTCATCAATAATCTATTTAGTTCGTGAATAGGTCGGTCTATCGCTTATTGTACATTTCATCGTAGTACTTCTGGTAATCACCCGAAACAACATCGGCAACCCATTGTTGATTGTCAAGATACCATTTCAACGTTTTGCGAATACCTTCGACAAATGGTGTTTCCGGATACCATCCAAGTTCTGTCGCTATCTTTGTCGGGTCTATCGCATAGCGCATATCATGCCCCGGGCGGTCAGCTACATAGGTAATCAAATCTTCATTGATTTGTTCGGGTCCTATTGCAAATATCTTACGATATTCCGGTTCGGCTTCAAGAGTTTCTCTTACCAATCGCAAGATTGTCTTTACTATATTGATGTTGCTTTCTTCATTAAAGCCTCCGATATTATAGACTTCTCCGAGTCTACCTTTGCGAAGCACCATGTCGATTCCCTTTGCATGGTCGGCAACATAGAGCCAATCGCGCACATTTTCTCCTTTGCCATATACCGGCAATGATTTCCCCTCTGTGATATTTTTGATTATTAGAGGTATGAGCTTCTCCGGGAAGTGGTAAGGACCATAATTGTTTGAGCATCGAGTGATATTAATTGGCATGCCATACGTTTCATGATATGCCATAGCCAACATATCGGCCGACGTTTTTGACGCTGAATATGGTGAGCGTGGTGCAAGTGGTGTTTCCTCTGTGAAATATTTGTCACCAAAGGTTTTCAAGTCTGTGCGACCTTCTACCACTCGAGCTACATCTTCGCTTAGATGCAACGGTTGCGCTTCTTCGTAATTCTTTTCAAGCGAACCATACACTTCGTCGGTTGATATCTGAAGAAACTTTTTCCCATCTTTATATTTAGGTTTCCCTGACTCATCTTTCCCCTCATACCATGCATGGCGAGCGCAATCAAGCATATTCTGTGTGCCAAGGATATTGGTCTCTAAAAATAGTCGGGGATTTGTGATTGAACGGTCTACATGACTTTCTGCCGCGAAATTTACAACATAATCAGGGTCATAATCCTCCATGAGCTTCGTGACCAATTCTCTGTCACCGATATCTCCCTTAACAAAATTTACATTGCTTAGCTCCAATAGAGGCTTGATTGTCATTAAATTGCCTGCATATGTCAACACATCGAGTATCAAAATATCGACCTCTTTCCCATGTGTCTTTATGAGATAATCAACAAAATTGCTTCCAATAAATCCGGCCCCTCCGGTAACTAAATATTTCTTCATCATATAATCCTTTTATATAAATTTATTGAATTGATGAATTTAATCCAATATCTCTCCTTATCTGTATAGATAACGTTTAATTGAACGTTTCGGAGTCTTTTGGAATTCGCTTGCTATCAATTCGATATGGTCTACTCGTTCATAGGGTGCCACCAACTTGTTGAGGTCTTGGCGCACTTGCTCCATAATCGGTTCCAAATCTTGAATTACCAACTTGTTGTGGTCCATTTGTTCGTAGTCGGGATACACGATTGCTACCAATCCCTTTCCGCGTTCTACTATCAAACTTTCGCTTACGTATGGCATGTTATTGAGCTTAGACTCAATCTCTTCCGGATATATATTTTGTCCGGTTGCCGATAAAATCATTGTCTTGCAACGTCCTCTGATAAAGAGTGTTCCGTCTGATTTTCTGACTCCCATATCGCCGGTATGCAACCATCCCTCTTCATCGAGTATTGTTTCTGTCGCTTCGGTATTCTTATAATATCCAATCATAACATTTTGTCCCTTAACGCATATTTCTCCTGCAATATTTTCCTCATCTTCCGACATGATTTTTGACTGCATTATGCCGGGCAGTGTTCGACCACATGATTCAATCTGGAATTCTTTCCATGAAGTGTGGCTGATTAGCGGTCCACATTCTGTCATGCCATATCCTACCGTGAAGGGGAATTTTATGCGATGTAGAAACTCTTCCACCTCTTTATTAAGCGGCGCTCCTCCAACAATAACTTCGCTAAATTCTCCACCAAAAGCTTCCACCAAGCGATTACGTATCTTGCTGTAAATGGCTTTGTCAAGGAACGGAATTGCTAATGCCCAACGCATTGGTTGCTTGGTTAGCATGGGAACTATTTTACTCTTGTAAACCTTTTCAAGAATCAACGGTACGGTAACAATCAAATGAGGTTTAACATCTTGGAATGCTTTAAGCAACAATTTTGGAGCCGGAAGGCGACCAAACAATGTGATGTGTGAGCCGATTGCCAATGGGGTCAACATGTCAAACGCACAACCATAAGCATGTGCCAATGGTAAGAAGGACAACACTCGTGAACCTTGCCAATGCAATTTGGTCTGTATACCATAAGTGACATTTCCCGCAAGATTGTCATACGTTAGCATGACTCCTTTGGAGAATCCGGTTGTACCTGAGGTATAATTGAGCTCCGCCATCTCTTTCTTATCCAATATCTTATAGCTTACATCTTCGCGAGAGAAGCCGTTGCGGTAACGAGCCTTCATCTTTCGTGTCAAATTTTTCAACTCTTTCGAAGGCAATTTGCTCAAATTGCTATGCTCCGCAAGCACACGACGAGTATCTATCGACAACGCTGCGCGGAGTGCCGGCATCTTATCGAAATCAAAATTCTCAAACACAGAATTGCTCGCAAACAACAATACAGCTTCTGAATGATTGATGATATGCTGCGCATCTTGAGGGTTGAAATCTTGTAGCACCGGTACTATAACTGCACCATAGGTTATTGTGGCAAGAAATACAGTTACCCACGTTGAATTGTTGCGACCCATTAACGCAATTCGGTCTCCTTGCTTTACTCCTTGGCTTTCAAAGAATAAGTGTAGGCGCGCTATTCGTTTCGCAAATTCTCCATATGTTATTGTTGAATCCTTTTCTCCATAGTCGGTCAGTGCCGGATAATCCCAATTCGCTTTAAAACTATCGGCATATATTGCTACTAAATCTGTCTTTATCATATTGTTCTTTTTTAATGTATTCTTGATTTAAGGTTGATTATTTTTGATTTTAATATCCATGTATTACGGGGAAACCGGCTTCTTCGAGTGTCCTCTTTATCAATTCGACATGCTCCTGATCGCGAGTTTCCATCTCTACGTGTAGCGAACATGAATTGATATTATTTGTTGCTTTTGTTCGTTCATGTGTCACCGATACTATATTACCTCCGCATTTAGCGATAATTTCGCTTACTGCCGATAATCGACCGGGTTTATCATCAAGCTCCAATGTCATCATGCACATTCGCCCACCCATCATCATGCCTCGGGTGATTACTCGGTTCAGAATCGTTACATCGATATTCCCTCCCGAGACTAAGCACACTACATTCTTTCCCTTGATAGGCAACTTTTCAAACATTACAGCTGCTACGGCTGTTGCTCCGGCTCCTTCTGCGATTAATTTCTGCTTCTCTATTAAAGCAAGTATCGCTGCGGAAATCTCGTCATCAGATACGGTGACTATCTCGTCAACATATTTCTGACACATATCAAAGGTATTGATACCGGGCTCTTTTACGGCTATGCCATCTGCTATAGTCGAGACACTATCTAAATGTACTGTCTTTTGCTCTTTCATTGATAGAACCATAGAAGCGGCTCCTGCAGCTTCTACTCCATACACTTTGATATCGGGTCGAAGTGTCTTTACTGCAAAGGCAATACCTGATATTAAACCTCCGCCTCCTACTGGGACTACTACCGCTTCGACCTCGGGCAATTCTTCGATAATCTCAAGACCTATTGTCCCTTGACCGGCTATCACTAAAGGATCATCAAATGGATGCACAAATGTATATCCGAATTCATCTTTGAGCTCAAGCGCCTTCTTATATGCATCATCATATACTCCGGGTACTAAGCACACCTCTGCTCCAAATCGTTTTGTTGCCTCAATTTTAGATATTGGGGCACCCTCCGGAAGGCATATCAATGCTTTGATTCCATTATGTTTTGCCCCAAGGGCAACTCCTTGTGCATGGTTGCCTGCCGAACATGCTATAACACCTCGACCTTTTTCTTCTTCCGACAACTGTGATATCTTATAATATGCACCTCGCAATTTAAATGAACCGGTATATTGTAAGTTCTCTGGCTTTAGATAAACCGTGCATTCTGTCGACAAATCAGTCGGGCCTATAATCTTAGGATGGCGAGCTACATCTTTAAGCACTTGCTGCGCTTTGTATATCTCACTAATTTGTAATGTTGACATTTTTGTAGTTGTTTGAATTATGCAAATATACACAAAATTACTTAATAGCAAACACTATGTTGATGTTTTTAATTGCATAATATTGTTGTTGCTCCCGATTTTGACTATGTTCAATCAGATTATATCAGCAATTTAGTTAATGATAATTCCCACTGCTAAATACTTGATGAAAATCGTGATTTTTCGGTATTATTATGGCAATTTCATTTTCGCCGTTTTAATTACTTATACTATACGGCGGCTTAATCAATATAATCGTGGAGAGCTGTCGTTACCTTTTTTGAAATATTACTTCTTGAAATTTATCTATTTGAAGCACGCAATATCCATGGAAAGCCATCCTTAAGTTTGACCGGCGACTTTAATTTTATGCTGTCTGCGATATTCTTTACCTCCGATAATGATTGTGACGAAAATGCTACAACATAGTATAATGGTTCGCTTGTCGCAACAATTATTGCTTCTTCGTATCCTCCTGTTGCCATTCTGTTGCGCATCGATTTTGCATGAAATATTTGCTTAAACTGCCCGACAACTACATTGTACTTTTTTAACTGTGTATACGTAAATCCCGCATCTTTGGCTGCCGACACATATTCTACAGTCACTTTTACCAATTCATCTCCAAGCATGACATTTTCTTCGCGACTCATTTCTCTGACGCGCGTATATATCGTGCTTTCTATGGTGTCGGTTTCATTAGCTTTAGCCTTCTCGTAGGCGTTCTTGTAATTTTCCTCATTTGTGCCACACGATGGTGTGGCTAGTACAGTCAATAGCGCAATGATAGAAGATAATAGATACGTTACTCTCATCCCTTTTTCGATTTAAAAGTAAAAAAGCCATCAACTTTAAAGTTGATGGCTTGAATTTTGTGGGCGTTGACGGATTCGAACCGCCGACCCTCTGCTTGTAAGGCAGATGCTCTGAACCAGCTGAGCTAAACGCCCTATCGCTTATTTGCGGTGCAAAGTTAATCCTTATTTTTTTATCCACCAAACTTTTTGTGATATTTTTTTGCAAAACTTCAAAATCACGAAAAAATATCTACAAGCAATAATCAGAATGGTATATAATCGAGCGGTGGTAACTCTTGCCCATCGCGTCGCAACTCAAATTGAAATGGTGACTTGCTATCTTTCGTGTATTGTCCTATTCGTGAATCGGCATCGACCGACGCGCCAATTCGTGTATATAATCTACTTAGACCGCCATATCTCGATAAATATCCGTCAAGATGCTGGATTATGACGACAAACCGTCCATCTTCACTTATATATTGGTCAACTACAAATCCGCGATTTATAGCATAAACACCGGTGACATTTTCTTTTGGTTCAATATTAACCGTTGTTGCTGTTTTTCCTGGTTCTATCATTGCATTTTTTACCGGGGGGACAAATAGTGGAGCTTCGGCAAGCAATTTATGCCTATCCTCAAGCACGAAATTTTCTCGTTCACTATATTTTTTGACAAAGTCAATCTCTGCTTGACTCTTTCCCTTCAATTCTATTGTATCTCGAGCTACGCTCGCTGAATCTGACAATATCTCAGTTTTGGGGGATACCAATAGACTATCGACCGACAACTCTCCTGTCATTATACCTCTGACATTATTGAGATAATTATTGGAAATCTCCAATTTATGTGTAAGAGAATCAACTCGGGCATCGACTTGAAGCAACTCTCTACGCTCACTACCCGTTAAATAGCCGGGTAAAAAAGTTCGCAACGGTGTCAATGAAATAAGCATTATGCCGGCACTGAAAAGTGCTAATGCGGTCACCACAAGTAGAAGTAGTAAACTTTTACGACCCATTTTTATTGTCCAGATTCGATTCAAGCTATTCTCATTAAATAGCGACAACCTATATCTTTTCGGGGTCTTAAATCTTATATTATTTCGTTTTTGCTTCTTCATATCGGCAAAGTTAATAAAAAATCATTAACTTTGCGTCAATTTGTATATTACAGAAAAATTATTCGATAAATGCTTGGATTTGATATACCTTTATCAAATAATTTCAATTAATATTTATATCAATGATACATTTCATAAAAAAATCTTTAATTGCTGTATCTATCTCTCTTGCAGCTGCTTTTTATGCCAATGCTCTTGACCTTCCAACAACTCTTGTTAATGGAAAAGATTATTTTTACTACGATGTCCAACCTAAAGAAACAATATTCTCAATTTCCAAGAAATTAGGTGTTTCGCGAGAAGAAATAATTCACTATAATCCTGCTGTTGAAGAGGGTCTCAAAGCTTATACTCGACTTTATTTCCCTGTTGAGGCCTATACCTCATCAAATAATATTAATTCTGCTTCACACACAGTAAAAAAGGGAGAAACACTCTATGGCATCGCTAAAAAATATGGCGTTAGCGTTGATCGTATCATTGCTTTGAACCCATCAGCGCGTGATGGAATTAAAGTTGGCGACATTCTCTCTATTAGTTCCGAGGATAATAACCAATCTCAGCCTGTAATGGAGACGAAGAATTCGCGTTCACATACTATCGCTCAGGGTGAAACTCTTTATCGCATTGCTAAAAATAATGGAATTACAGTTGAACAGCTACTTGCTGCTAATCCCTCACTTGATTCTAACAATTATGAAATAGGCACTGTAATCACGA
Source organism: Muribaculaceae bacterium (assembly GCA_017536215.1). Classification (GTDB taxonomy): domain Bacteria; phylum Bacteroidota; class Bacteroidia; order Bacteroidales; family Muribaculaceae; genus JAGBWK01. The sequence goes on from JAFXHY010000180.1 coordinate 11,690, forward strand.
TTCCTGCCGGGACTTATTCAATTTTCAACTCCGAGGACGTGACGGAAGTTGATGTAAATCTTCAACCAATAAACAACTCAAATATAGAATCAACCCCCGAAGAAGAAAACGTTAACAACATAATTGCGGATAACTCTCAACCCGACAATGAAATCGTTGAAGAACAACCGCAGTCGGCACCCGTTTCAGCTTATAACGATAACAACTCGCCATTTACAATTGCGGTCATGCTTCCGTTCAAGCTTGATGCAGAAAAACAGGACAGAGAGAGTGAGAATTTTACAGAATTCTATCGTGGATTCCTTCTTGCCGCTCAAAATCTTAGCAATTCCGGACGGAGCGTCAATATTCAAGCATTCGATACTCGAGGCGACATTGAGACCGTAAAACAATTGATGGAACGCAATGAGATGAATGACGTTGATATGTTTGTAACTCCGGCTTCAACTGCCGAACTTGAATATATTATCTCGCATATTGATAGTACTCGTCAATACGTATTCAACAACTTCTCGGTTCGCAATAAGGCTCATCAGTCGATGCCTAACGTTTTGCAGGCAAATATACCTCATGATAAGCTCTATCAACGTGCTATCAACGCTTTTATGACAGAGATGAAAGGTAGAACCCCCATCTTCATTAAACACATCGGTGCAACTGCCGATAAAGAGGAATTTACCTCTATGTTGAAAACTAAACTTTCGGAAAATGCGGTTGATTACAAAGAAATAATATTCGAACACACCCTCTCCGAGGAAGATTTCACTTCGTTTAGCACCGACAGTTCATATGTTATCGTTCCGCTTTCAAGTTCATCTTCCGAATTTAATAAAATTGCCCCTCAGGCAAAGCAATTCAAAGCGACCCTTTCTTCTCCCAATGGGTTAGTTATATTTGGATTCCCTGAATGGCTCACTTTCCGCGGGGAGCGTAAAGAAAGCCTTTGCGAACTAAATGCAACTATCTATTCGCGATTCTACTTTGACGAAAACAACTCTCTCGCTCGTAAAGTCGTTGATGCATATAAAATGGCATTCGGTCGTGAAATGAACTCTGCAGTTCCTTCTCAAGCAATCATGGGCTACGATGTCGCAACATTCATCATTAAGTCGATGCATAAAAACAATGGTAACTTCCACTCCGAATTAAAACCATTCGATGGTTTGCAATCCGACTATATTTTCTCTGATTCCGAATCTAAAGGTCTCGTTAATACAGCTGTGGAGATTATTAAGTTCCGTGAAGATGGAGTAATTGAACACTACAACTTTTAATCCGCAACAATGAAACGTCTCTTTTTTATTCTGTTAGCTACTATCGCATTTATTGGCGCTAAAGCTCAAACTCACTATGTGCCTCACGTTTGGATTGGTGGCCATGCCGGCTTTACTATGTCGGAAATGTCTTTCTCCCCATCGGTTCAACAAGCAATGACTAATGGGGTTACAGCCGGTGCCTCTTTCCGTTTTGCCGAAGAGCGTCATGTTGGGCTAATTGCCGAATTTAACATTAGTCAACGCGGTTGGAAAGAAGATTTCGAAGAAGCCCCCTTTAGTTACTCTCGTACACTGACTTATATCGAGCTGCCAATTTTAACTCACATATTTTTCGGCTCACGAAAATTCAAAGGTTTTGTTAACCTCGGTCCGGTTCTCGGATACATGATTGGCGATAATATTTCTTCGGATTTTGACTATACGAACCCCGCTCAAGTACCGAATTTCCCTCTTGCAAATCGTTCAACCGAACAAATGGCAATGGAAATAAAAAACAAATTTGATTATGGGATTACAGCGGGTATAGGGTGTGAATTTAGAGTGAAACGTCGCCATGCTTTCACTCTTGAAGCTCGTTATTACTTTGGCCTTGGCAACATTTATTCTTCGAGCAAAAAAGACACATTTAGTGCATCTCGTGGCACATCAATATCCGTATCGCTCGGCTACCTTTTTCGAATCAAATAACTTTATCAAATTCATTGGGTAGTAATATTAATATCAAATAAATTTTGTGCTGAGGCTGTAGTTATTGCGTCTACCTCCTCAATAGTTACTCCCATTATTGATGCTATATAGCTTGCTGTGTGTAGCATAAATGCGCTCTCGTTGCGTTTCCCTCGGTGGGGCACCGGGGCTAAATATGGAGAATCTGTTTCGAGTAAGATTCTATCTAAGCCAATAGTAGGTAACACCTCTCGTAGTGAGCAATTTTTAAATGTCACAATCCCGTTAATGCCGAAATAAAAGTCGCCTCGTCGACGTATACGCTCTACATCTTCAATCGTTCCTCCGAAACTGTGAAACACCCCTTGTGGCACTTTTTCCAATCCGTCAATAACTTCAAGTACCTCATCAAAACCCTCACGACAATGAAGTATTACCGGCAAATCCCTTTCTGATGCAATCTTCATTTGACGTCTTAATACCTCCAACTGTTCTTCGCGATACTGCTTATCCCAGTAAAGATCAATACCAATCTCTCCGATGGCTTTATAATCTTCCGGTCGACGATTAAGCTCTTCAGTTACAAATTGCAACTGTGTATCTATATCACCACCGGTCACTTCAGTTGGGTGCAATCCGATTGCCATATAAATTTCTTTAGGATATTGACTCCTGAGTCGGCGCATTGGCTCAACTGTATTGCAATCAACATTCGGGAAGATCATCTTCTCAACATTTGCAGCAATAGCTCGTTCGACTGCTGCGACATAGTCCGGAGCAAAATCTTCGAGATATAAGTGGGTGTGAGTATCAATCATTGTGACTATTGATTTTGTCCGTAAGCTATTTTTTGCGACCTATCAATGAATATGCAAATTCTGTAAAGAATCTACGTACTTCATCTCGCAAATTTGTTCCATCTATTGCATCTACAGCTAATTGCATATAATGTTCCACCTGTTGCTCACTCCTGTTTCGCAAACTAAGGTCATCATAGATAGCACGTACTGCATTGATTTTTTCTTTTCCCTCAACACCTTGAGCATATACCGCGCTCATTTTATCGTGTGCTTCGCTCATCGCTGTTATATGCAACCAAGTATGCTTATCATTGAGAATATCTCCTCCTATCGGTTTGCCAAGAGTTTCCTCATCCCCATACACATCGAGGATATCATCTTGAATTTGAAACGCAATTCCTAAATTGATTCCATAGCGATAAAATGCATCACAAATATCTGATGTCGCATTCCCACAAATTGCACCCATTTTACATGCTCCTGCAAGCAATGCCCCGGTTTTTAGTGATATCATATTGATATATTCTTCTACCGAAACCTCTTCGCGGCGCTCGAAATCCATGTCATACTGCTGTCCGCAATCAACTGCTAATGCCGTTTTATTAAAGCACTCTATTAGCGAAATCCTTTGGCTGTCTCCGTAGCAACTATTTAATATACAATCTATGGCTACTGAGAACATTGTATCTCCCGACAAAATCGCTTGTGCGGTATCCCATTTTTTCCACACTGCTTGGCGACCTCGGCGAGTAGGGGAGTTATCCATGATATCATCATGAAGCAGCGTGAAATTATGATACAATTCAACTCCCAATGCCGGACGGAGTGCTTCCTCCACATTGGCATCTAATGCATCCGCAACGGCAAGTGTCAGCACCGGACGCAGTCGCTTGCCGCCTCCATCCATTGTGTAACTTATCGGTTCGTAAAGTGAATTTGGCTCATCATATTCAAATCGGTTTATACCGGCATTTACTATTGCGGAATATTCTGCTATACTCTTCATAATGTTTATCTGTTATAGTCGTCCGTTATCGTTGTATGAATAATATCCTTGAGATGTGATGATTATATGATCCAGAACTCGAATGTCAACCAATTCGGCTGCCGATTTGAGTTGCTTTGTTAATTTGTCATCTGCCGATGAGGGTTGCAAATTCCCCGACGGATGATTATGCACAAATATCAGAGATGCCGATAATTTATCAATTGCACTCTTCATTACCAATTTTATATCAACAAGCGTACTTGCGGTCCCTCCTTTCGACACCGTTTCTACATACATTATGCGATTGGCGCGATTGAGGTGAACCACCTTAAATTCCTCATATGGTAATAACTCCATATTTCCGCGCAATGCTTCATATATTGTATCGCTCCCCTTTACTTGCGGGTCTAACTGCTTCATGTCACATGCACATCGGGCCCCCAACTCAAATGCTGCTGCCAATGAAATAGCCTTTGCTGTGCCTATACCTTTATACTTTCGGATAACTTCGTGTACCGACATTCGTGCCAATCGCGACAAACGATTATCATTATCGAGGAGAATGTCTTTACTCAAATCCACTACCGACCTCCCGGGTAATCCGCTGCCAAAGACTATCGCCAAAAGTTCTGCATTACTCAATG
>JAFXHY010000027.1 GCA_017536215.1 Muribaculaceae bacterium
AAGTAAAGAATTACGCAGCATGGGCATTAAATTATGGTAGCCTTGTTGGGCAAAGTGTCAAAGACGAATATGCATTACGTTTAATGCAGGGAGTGACACTACGCACAATAATAGGTCTGAAACCTGAGGCAAATGGGCTACGAATTCAACCATTCATCCATGAATCACTTGGAGATTATCACAAGGTGGAGGGGCTGAAATATCGTAATAGCAACTTGAGCATCAAAATAAGTGGAACCGGTGATGTAATTTCAACATTCACAATAGACGGAAAGGTTATGCCCGAAGCAATTATCCCAAAAGAGATTACAGGAGAACATGAGATTGAAATCGTGCTTTCAGGGTGTAGTCATGTTCCAAATAAAGTTACTATGGAACAAGAATCAACGGGAATAAAAGGTGACACGTATAGGGTCCATATAAATGGAGCAATTGCAGAAGAAATAAATGAAGATAAATATATTCCAAAAGAGTATACAGAGCTAACCACGATTGGGCTTGAAAAGGTCGGAGGGAAAGGGAATTCGGTATATGCATCAAAAAATGAGATATTTATACCCGAAGGAGATAGTATTTCAATCGCTTTCCGAAGCGTTGCAACGACAGGTGGACGAGTGTTGGCGAAGAATTCTTTGGCGTCGAAGCATGTAGAATCGACTCGATATAAAAATTCAAGAATAGAGTTTGAATATAGCACTGAGAGTGGTGGAGAATATTATATCAGGTTGCGATATTTAGATGGTCTTGGCATAGTAAATAAAAATCGGCTTTACGCTCTGCGGCAGCTTCATGTGAATGGCGAATTGCAAGGATTAATAGTATTACCACAACGTGGTCCCGACAAATGGACACACACCGAGTCGTGGACTAATATGACAGGCACGACATCACCCAAATCGGTAACACTAAATCCCGGTAAAAATAAGATTATAGTTGAATATTTTGCACCTAATAGAGACCTCAATTTCAATCATGATAGTAATATTGTGATACCGGTGTCATTAGAAATAATAAAGCGATGAAACGAATAGGCATAATGTCGGACACACATTCAAGTTGGGACGACAGATACGTAAAACATTTCAAGGATTGCGATGAGATATGGCATGCCGGCGATGTAGGAGACATAGGATTACTGCATCGCTTGCGAGAAATCGTTCCGGTAGTAAGAGCTGTATGCGGAAATATAGATAGTGGGGAGGTGCGCCGGACGTTGCGCGAAGTAGAGGTGTTTGAAGTAGAAGGAGTTAGAGTTCATTTACGTCATATCGGAGGCTATCCCGGGAAGTATGCGCCCGGAGTAGAGCAATCATTGGCTTATGGCAGGATTGGATTGATGGTATGCGGCCATTCACATATACTCAAGGTCATGTACGATTCTCGTCTTGGGATGTTGCATATCAATCCCGGTGCAGCCGGGACGCATGGTTGGCAACAGGTGCGCACGCTTGTTAAATTAACAATAGACGGAGGAGAGATGCGCGACTTAGATGTAATCGAGCTTGGCAAAAGTGTAATCAAGTAGCCATAAGAAAAAAATAGCTGTTAAATTCAAATAATTTGGAAAAAATGAAATAAAAAAGTGCTGTTTAGTCGCAAATTTTCAAGTAAAAGATTGTAAATTTGCAATTGAAAAGTCAGAATCAGCATCATGCTAAAAGAGTAAAAACTCTGAGGCGATACAGCAATAAGAACTAAATAAAAAAACCGAATTAAAGAATAAGGGAAGTTCTGTAGATTTCACTAAAATCAGATTAAAATCGGTAGTAACTGATTTTTAATCATAACGCAAAATTAAGGTAAAATATATAGGCCCCCTTAAGCGATTATATAGCAAAATAAATTTTAGATACAATGAATCTTTTTGACCGCTTAAGTCGCTGCGCAAAAGCAAATCCGCAACGCATAGTACTCCCGGAGGGCACAGAACCTCGCACACTAACAGCCGCCGACCGTATTATTGCCGACGGAGTAGCAAAAATCATATTAATCGGAGATCCGGAAGAGATATTTCATCTTGCCAATGATATGAATCTTCATCATATCAAAGAAGCAGAAATCATAAACCCCTGTGATGAAAAGGTGATTGATAAATATGCTCCCCTCTTTTTTGAGCTACGCAAGTCGCGAGGTATAACAGAGGAAGAAGCACGTTTAACGACAGCAAATCCGTTGTATTTGGGATGTTTGATGGTCAAATCGGGAGATGCAGATGGACAAGTGGCCGGAGCAATGAATACGACGGGTAATGTACTACGAGCGGCATTTCAGGTAATAAAGACCCAACCGGGAATAAACGTAGTTTCGGGCGCATTTATCATGCTCCTTCCGGAGGGTCTTAATTATGGCACTGATGGAATATTGGTATTTGCGGACTGTGCCGTTGTTCCTGAACCTACAGCCCCGGAACTTGCGCAAATAGCAGTGTCGGCAGCACAAACGGCACGCGATATAGCGGGAATAGAGCCACGCGTAGCAATATTAAGTTTTTCGACTAAAGGCAGTGCACGTCATGAACGAGTAAATAAAGTAATTGAAGCAACCCGCCTTGCACATGAGTTAAATCCGGATTTGATATTAGACGGAGAATTGCAATCAGACGCA
>JAFXHY010000181.1 GCA_017536215.1 Muribaculaceae bacterium
AAAATATCATACTCAACTTTGAGGGTGGGACAGCGTCTATGACAGTGTGGGTCAACGGTATCTACACCGGATATATCGAGAATTCAAAGGGGCCGGCTGAATTTAATATCACCGACAAAGTAAAAATCGGTGAAAATATCATTGCATGCCGAGTGATGCGTTGGAGCGACGGTTCTTATCTTGAGGACCAAGATTTCTGGCGCTTGAGCGGTATCGACCGCCCGGTTAGCATTTACACCACTCCCAAAATCAGAGTGCGCGACTTTTTCGCCAAGCCATCGCTCAACAAGGATTTCACTAAGGGTATTCTTGAACTCGACGTTGACATTGAGAACCTTACCGAAAACAATCAGTCAACCACATTGACAATGCAACTTTTCGACGGTGACAAGTTGATTGCATCACGTAAAAAAAATGTAAAAGCCAACAAAGGGAACACCACTATTTCGTTTAGCAAACAATCTATCGGTAAAGTCAACGCTTGGAGCGCTGAAAAGCCCTATCTCTACACCCTTGTATTGAGCCTTGGCGACCACCAAGTGGCAAGTAGCAAAATCGGATTCCGCAATGTAGAGATTGCCGGAGGTCAACTCCTCGTAAATGGCAAAGCTATCGAAGTGCATGGAGTTAATTTGCACGAGCACCACCCCACTACCGGCCATTATGTCAACACTGCAAGTATGATTATCGACTTGCGTATAATGAAGCAACACAATATCAATGCCATACGCACCAGCCACTATCCTCAACGTGCCATTTTCTATGAACTCTGCGACAGATTGGGATTCTATGTTGTCGACGAAGCTAATGTTGAAATTCATGGTATGGGTGTTGACCCGTGGGACCACTATGACCCCAATGTACACCCTGCTTGTCGTCCCGACTGGCGCGGTGCTATTCTCGATAGAGAACATGCTCTTGTAGAACGCGATAAGAACCACCCCTGTGTAATCACTTGGAGCTTGGGCAACGAAGCCGGCAACGGTGACAACTTTATTGCTGCGTATGATTGGATCAAACAGCGTGACAATTCTCGCCCTGTACAATTCGAACAAGCTCAAGAAAAGAGCAACACCGATATTGTTTGTCCAATGTATCCCTCAATGGAATATCTACGCGAATATGGAGCTCGCAAAAATGTGACTCGCCCGTTGATTATGTGTGAATACTCTCACGCCATGGGTAATTCAAATGGTAATTTCCAAGAATATTTTGATGTAATCCGCTCTTCTCCCTATTTGCAAGGTGGATTTATATGGGACTGGGTTGACCAAGGCCTTGATGCCTACGAAGGTGATGGTCGCCATTATTGGGCTTACGGTGGGGACTTCAACGCGCAAGAATACACTCACGACGAGAACTTCTGCTGCAACGGATTGGTACTTCCCAATCGTACACCACACCCCGGACTCAAAGAGGTAAAAAAGGTGTATCAAGACCTACAAATCGAGCCTATCGGCACCGACGGCAAATATCGTCTGCACAACAATTTCGGATTTACCGATTTGAACGACTACGCAATCACCCACGTGACTCTATGCAATGGTGAAGTTATTGCAACCGAAAGCATTAAATCACAATGCGCTCCCGGTGAATATGTCGACTTGAACGTCACTCTTCCCGAAGCTCTTCCTGAAGGGGAAATTTTAGCCGAAGTACATATCACAACTGAAACTGCAACAGAAATAGTGCATGCCGGGCATGAAATAGCATCACATCAATGGGCTATAAAAGAATACACCGCTCCGACATGCTTCTCTTCAACCCCCGGACGCATAGTTAATAACCAATGGGGATGGGCAGAATTGTCATCGTCCGACGGTTCTATTACTATAGCAGTTGATAATCACAGCGGTAGCCTACGCGGTTACTGGATTAAAGGGCACAATGTGCTTGCCGGCTCACCTCGTCCGAATTTCTGGCGCGCACCCACCGACAACGATTGGGGTGAAGGTATGCATGTCAAAGGCAATGCATGGCGCACTGCCGACAGAACTATGCGCTTCACCAAACTTGAAGTCGACACTGCCGCTGCTGCTATCACAACTCATTTCGACATCTATCAAACAGATTCAAAACTGACACTTAAATATTCACTCGATGAGCATGGCAATCTACGTGTTGACTACACTCTCAATGTAGGCGACAAAGCACCGGAATTGATGAGAATCGGTATGGAATGGCCCGTTGATAAAAGCTACGACAGCCTTAAATGGTATGGTCGCGGACCGGAAGAGAACTATAGCGACCGCAACACCGCCACATTTATCGGTATCTGGGAGAAGAAAGCAGATGAGATGATGTTCCCCTACGTGCGTCCGCAAGAAAGTGGCAACCACACCGACGTGCGCTGGGCTCGTAGTGGCAAACTTCAAGTCAACATGATTGACACTCCGCTCAATGTTTCATTGCTCAACATGCAAGCCGAGACAATCAACCCGGGTTTGACCAAGAAACAAATGCACGTGACCGACGCAGTGCGTCACCGCACCCTCAACTTCCTTAACATCGACCTCGCACAACGCGGACTCGGTGGCGACAACAGTTGGGGCGCATCGCCGCATGAACCTTATCGTCTCTACCCCGGTCGCACCTACAGCTACTCCTTCACAATTTCAATAGTAAAATAAAAATCCACACCATGAAACGGGTATTTGTATTCTTATTTGCAGGATTAGTGGCAATCCCCGCTTTTTCCGACGGTCAATATCGTGAAGTAATCAATGACAACGGAGTGGTTAAAGGTCTTTGCACATCCATATTGGGGCAAGACAATGAACGCAATACTCAACTAAATGAAAGTATTACCTCCGAATTACGTAGTACTGCTCTTTACAGAAACTATATCGGATATTGGAAGATTCAAAATGACTCACTCTTTCTCGACAGTCTCTTAATTTATAGAACCAAGGGAGATGATCTTTCAAAAATGGAGTTGGACAATCTTTATGCATCATTAAAAACTCCAACCGGCTATTTTGTCAACTGGATTACTGATACACTTCGAATTACATCTGGCAATTTAGTCCGATATGAACATTTGCTGTGGAATTCTACCTGGGAAAATGAAGAGTTTGTCACCGTTAATCGTGGAATTGTAACCGGACGCACTTCCAAACATAATAAGCTAATCAATCCGCAAATGAACGATTTTGATTTACTAAAACTTGTATCTAATCTCGATTTAGGCAAAATTCCCAAACGTATAGTCTTAAGATTAGTTTATTCCGGATTTGACAATAATGGGCAACCAACCGGATTGAATATAGAGGTAGTTCGAAGTTGTGGAGTTCCTACGATAGATAAGCGTGTAGTAAATGTTATCGATTCTGCATTTATGATTCACAAACCCTTTCCTATCTATTTAATAGATGGTAAATACGAAACATTGACATGGCATATTCCTATAAATAAAAGGGACTAACTATTCATTTTTGAATTGTAATATTAACAAATATATCTAACAAACCTATGAAACGGATTATATTAGCATTAGGATTATTTATAGCTGCGATTTCTGCATCGGCAGCAGATAATCAATATCCTCAACTTTCCAACGTCCCGACTGTATACATCGAGACTGAAAATAAAGTTGAAATACCGGCAAAAACCGAACCCTACGTTAGAGCAACGATTCGAATCGTAGATGGTGAAGATATCACCCTCTATGATGCACTCGGAATACGCGGTCGCGGAAACTCCACATGGAATTTACCTAAAAAACCGTACCGCATAAAATTTGATAAGAAACAAAAATTGCTTGGCGACGACTATGATAATGCAAAAAGCTGGACCCTACTCGCCAATCACGGCGACAAGACCCTTATGCGCAATGCCGTAGCTGCTTGCATTGGCAAATTTGCCGGACAACCATTCACGGCAGCAGCTAAATTCGTTGACCTCGTCGTTAATGGCAAATATCTCGGTAGTTATCAAATTTCCGACCAGATAGAAGTACGTTCGAAGCGTGTTGACATCGTAGAACAGGAAGATGAAGCAACTGCCGAAAGCAACATCACCGGTGGTTACCTTCTCGAAGTTGACGGATTTGCATATCAAGAAACTTCATATTTCACTACTACTCGCGGAGTTGCTATTACTATCAAATCGCCCGATGAAGATATTATAAACACCGACCAAAAGAATTATATCAAAAAAT
>JAFXHY010000182.1 GCA_017536215.1 Muribaculaceae bacterium
CCTTTTATTCCCGTTGATTCTTGTTCCATAGTAACTTCATTTGGAACATGACTACACCCTGAAAGCACTATTTCAATCTCATGTTCTCCTGCAATCTCTTTTGGTATAATTGCTTCGGGCATAACCTTTCCGTCTATTGTGAATGTTGAAATTACATCCCCGGTCCCACTTATTTTGATACTCAAGTTGCTATTACGATATTTCAGCCCATCCACCTTGTGATAATCTCCAAGTGATTCATGGATGAATGGTTTAATTCGTAGCCCATCTGCCTCAGGTTTCAGACCTATTATTGTGCGTAGTGTCACACCCTGCATTAAGCGTAATGCATATTCGTCTTTGACACTTTGCCCAACAAGGCTACCATAATTTAATGCCCATGCTGCGTAATTCTTTACTTCTGCCGCGGCAATCGCCCACATTGATTTTGTTACTAAATCCCGACGTCGCTCATTTATGCCAAAGTCGGGCCAAGTAGCCGATACTCCCGACTCTCTCATTGGTGTGTTTTGTATTATGCGTTGCGACATAAGCTCATCCACGCTGTGCGTAACTATGGCAACGGACTGTGCTAAATTGTCGGTCGCAACTACTGCCTCCGGATATGGCTTCTGATATAATGTTTGGCTTAACATGCCTTTATCTGGGAGCCAATACCTCTTTGCGATATTTCCCTTTAGCTTTTCAATCTGAGTTTTATCATAACTTCCCGGCAATACTTTATTTATATATTGCATAGCCTGCAATCTTGCAACATTTCCTCCAAGTGTCATCATCTCAAAGGCATCTCCCGCATCTGCCCATGGTGGCAACTGTTTGCTTTGCATTTCCGTCGTTATGCCACAAAAAAGACCGCTCTCTCGCTCAAAAACTGTCGAAAGGTCTCTATCAACAAGATTCTTCAATGCAATGGCTCGTGTTTTTTCCCCAACTCCGCTGTTACTCATTGACGACACTACCGCTGCTGCCATTCCCCAACATGCATCCGACATTGACACCGGCCATTGATAGCTCCCATGCACCATTTCTGCAATCTCTCCGCTCGCTATCCTTTCGTCAACTATGTTTGTTGAACCCGAGATATCCAGAATCCCTTCCCCGATATAGATTTCATAGGGAGTTAAATAATCATATTCATCAGTAAGTGGTTTTGTCGCCCGATTAAATAGATAGACCAACAATCCGTCATCTCCTTCCATCGTAATGCCCCCATCTCTTTGCTCTTTAAGAAGTGTCGCATTCCAATCATTGCCTCTATCTTCTACTACCAACGTGTCTTTCCTTTGCGATATTAACAAATTTGACGACACAAAACTATCGGGATAAACGGTATATGATTCCGCCAAATATAACGCTCCTATTTTTTCATCTTTCCGACTGCAACCCGATGGAATAATTACAAACACAACGGCAACCACCATCGCGATAAATGTTGTGGCTACCGTTGTGATAATATTTCTCAACCCTTTATTCATCTTTCGGGAGGAGTCTTTTGTGCCTATTTATTTCAATCCCAATTTTTGTTTAATTTCAGTAGGAATTGCTTCTTTATTCACATAGATATCAACGGTTTTTGCAAGGAAGTATGGCTCTGATACATAGAAAAATCCGTCATATACTTGATTGGTATCCCACGAATTTTTCACCTTATAATAGCGATTACCCTTTTGGTCGGTTGCGATACCTACAATCTCCATGCCATGGTCATCTGTCGTTTCTTGACGGTCAAACATCTCTTGACGCATCTCTTGTGTCACTTCAATTTCCTCACATGGTCCATCAATATCAAATTGCTTGTTGGCGCGCTCTTTGTCCGATAATTTCACCCATCTTGCCAACTCGGTCCCTTCTAAATCCTCTGAGTTTGTGGGCTTGGGCATTACCGCATATCCTTTTATCCATTTAAATCCTCCTTCGCTGACATCAGCTGCCCATACTACCGGATATCCCTTTTCGATGGCTGTGTCTACTATTGCCTTCATCTCTTCCATCGGCACGTTGTAATACTGCCCCCATAGCCAATTGTCAGCAACCTCTACGGCAAATTGTTCGTAGTATGGATGATGTGTAAATGATGTTATTGCTGCGTATTCATCTACATTCAATCCCAAACTTTCGGCATAGCTCTTAGGTGTATATTCAACGCCCTCATATTCAAACGTTTCAGGAACTTTTCCAAGATATGCATCCAAGATTGCTTCAAATCCTTTGCGCCATGATGTTGAGATTCGCTTGTTGGGCTTTTGAATTACTGCATCAAGATACCCTTTCAACACTGCGTCTAATTCTCCGTGGATATGTTTTTCTTCACCATATTCCAACCCTCCGTACACGCTTTCGGGTAATGCACCATAGCGTTTCCACACGTAGGGCACATCAAGTACCGAACCTCCGGCTGCGAAATTCATTGAACCATACATTCTGACATACTTCTCTGCCTTGTCGATATAACATTGACGCACTGTGTACATTTCTGATAAATCCAATTCTGCGCCACCTTTTCTCAATATCTCATCTTCGAAGAATGATGTCCCGGCAAAACACCAGCATGTCCCACTCTTATTTTGGTCCTTAACCGATGTTGTATTCAACACCTTGACATCGGTAAACACAAATCCTCCTGTTGAATCATTTTTCTCAACAGAATTATCGGCAAATGCACTGACGCATGCCGTTGCTACTACGATTGCACTTATTATCCTTTTCATGGTTTTGTATATTGTTTTTGTTTATTTTTTTTGAGTTGAGTAATTTATTCAATTGCAAAGTTATCATTTTAAATTAATTTTTTTGCGTCAAATTATGACAACTGATACTTTTTTCTAACATTTTTCTTACCTTTGCCCAAAATCTTGCTCTCTCTGCTTTTTTTTGATTCACTATTTATTTCAGATATGAACAAAATTGTCCATAAACAACACTTTTCTGAAAACGTAGTTCAACTCGTCGTTGAAGCCCCTTTAATTGCACGCTCTCGACGTCCCGGACACTTCGTTATTGTTATCGCCGATGAAAATGGCGAACGTATTCCTCTCACCATTGCCGATTCCGACATTGCTGCCGGTACTATTACTCTTGTCATTCAAGCAATAGGGGAGTCTACTCGTAAAATTTGCGCACTTAATCCCGGAGATTCCCTCCACGATGTTGTTGGTCCTCTCGGTCGTGCTACTCATATTGAAAAATTCGGCACAGTTATTTGTTGTGGCGGTGGAGTAGGGGTAGCACCTCTTCTTCCAATCATTAAAGCAATGAAGCAAGCTGGCAACAAAGTAATTTCTGTTCTCGCTGCGCGCACTGCCGACCTTATTATTCTCCGCGAACAAGTCGCCGAATATTCCGATGAAGTTATCATCATGACCGACGACGGTTCCGACGGACGAAAAGGTCTTGTTACCGATGGCGTAGAATCTGTAATTCAACGCGAACATGTCGACCTCGTGGTGACTATCGGTCCTGCTGTTATGATGAAATTCGTTTCTCTGCTAACTAAAAAATATGAAGTCCCCACCGTTGCTTCTCTCAACACTATCATGGTTGACGGCACCGGTATGTGTGGCGCTTGCCGTGTGACTATCGACGGAGTAATGAAATTCGTTTGTGTCGACGGTCCGGAATTCGACGCCCACAAAGTTGACTTCGATGAAATGATGATGCGACTTCGATCCTACAACTAATCAATTTAAAATTCTATCAAAAATGACCATAGCTTCTCGCGACGCTCAATGGCGTCAACAACTTCGCGACGAAATGTCGGCTAAAGAACGCACTGCTATACCTCGCGTTAAAATGCCCGAACTCGACCCGCAATATCGCATTACTTGTAATGAAGAGGTCAATCAAGGTCTTTCTGAAGAGCAAGCAGTCACCGAAGCTTCTCGTTGCCTCGACTGTCCCGACCCTCAATGTATCACAGGGTGCCCCGTCGGAATTAATATCCCCGGTTTCATCAAAAACATTCAGCGTCGCAATTTCAACGAAGCCGCGCTCGTGCTGAAAGAGACTTCAGCTCTCCCCGCTGTTTGCGGTCGTGTTTGCCCCCAAGAACGTCAGTGCGAATCCAAATGCATTTATCTCAAGATGAAGAAGCCGGCGGTGGCTATCGGTTATCTTGAACGCTTCGCCGCTGATGCTCAACGCCTTTCCGGTTCCGACGCTATCCCGCAATGTCAACCCGCCAATGGTCGTAGCATTGCTGTAATCGGCTCAGGACCCGCCGGACTCTCTTTTGCCGGTGATATGATTAAACTGGGCTACGATGTGACTGTCTACGAAGCCCTTCACCAAATTGGTGGTGTGCTTAAATATGGTATCCCCGAATTCCGTTTGCCTAATGCTGTTGTTGATGTCGAAATTAACACCCTCGAAAAAATGGGAGTTAAATTCGTCAAAAACTGCATCGTCGGCAAAACTCTTTCCTACGACGACCTCAAAGAAATTGGCTACGATGGTATCTTCATCGCTTCCGGTGCAGGTCTTCCTCGTCTAATGGGAATTCCCGGAGAAAACCTCATAAATATCCTCTCTTCCAATGAATACCTCACTCGCATCAATCTCATGGGTGCCGGTCGCCCCGGTTATGCCACTCCCGTACCCAAAGGTGCTACTGTTGCCGTGATTGGTGGTGGTAACACAGCAATGGACTCGGTACGTACGGCTCGTCGCATGGGTGCTTCTCGAGCTATCATTGTCTACCGTCGTGGCGAAGACGAAATGCCCGCACGTCTCGAAGAAATCAAACACGCCAAAGAAGAAGGTATCGAATTCCTCACGCTTCATAACCCAATTGAATATATTGGCGATGAGCGCGGGCGTGTTCGTACTATGCGACTTCAGCGCATGGAACTTGGCGAACCCGACGCGTCAGGTCGTCGTTCTCCTGTCCCAATCCCCGGCGATATCATCGACATCGACGTCGACGTCGTTGTAGTCAGTGTTGGTGTTTCCCCCAACCCGCTTATCCCAAATGCCTTCGACAAGCTTGAAGTAACTCGACGTGGCACACTCGTTGTCGATGAATCATTACTTACAACACTCCCCGACACATATGCCGGTGGGGACATCGTTCGTGGTGGTGCTACAGTTATCTTGGCAATGGGCGAC
>JAFXHY010000183.1 GCA_017536215.1 Muribaculaceae bacterium
ATGCCTATGATGTTCCTTATAAAACATCATTTTCCCAAATGCCTCAGCGTAATTATAATCTCCGTCATTCATCATTCAAGTTTCTCCCATGTTTTGCTAATCGTTTAAAACTTGGACAGTCACCTTACTACCTTAATATCATCCTCTCTTTACATACATATAAATTATACTTTGAAACTCCAACAAATATAGTAAATATTATACAAAAAGAACGCGAGCCGATGCCCGCGTTCTAAACTATAATCTACACTCACTACCCTTCCATCACATCCTCCGGCCCTATCGGTTCATACGGGCCATTCTTGAACTCTACGATTACTGTGCCGGTCTCCAGAGCTTCAAGCCGATGCCACTGACCTTTCTCTACATTCATCGCAGGGATGCCCGCGCCACTCTCCGTCATGCCCGGCCTGACCGGGCATCCCGCCGCCAGAGGCTCCAGCGCATTCAACATACGCTGCGACTGATCATCTGCAGAATCACGCAGGTCCATGTTCATACGCAAGCGGGGCGCACTCCAAAAACTCCTCAGTCCCCACCGGATCATAAGCCCGGTCCTTCGCCTCGAAGATCACGCTGCCGGGCTCGAGGCACCTTGTCGTATGGTAAACTCCCATCGGGATCTGCAGTCCGGGACATTCGCCACCGGCCTCAAGCACATGCTCCGATATCTTGGTTCCGTCCTCCGCATAGCACTCGCACCTGACCTTGCCGCGGCAAATGGTTATCGTCTCGGACGTATGGCTATGCTTATGTATAGGCACATCCGTATCCGGCATCATCACATTGAGAATGCGCTGCGACATGTCCTTCCAGTTTTCATGTCCGATGCCTGCGGGAGCATCTGCCTCCGTGCGCAGGTCATAATGCATTCGCCTTCTCGGAGACTCCTCTGCGAGGAGTTGGATTGCGTCGAAGAGTTTGTTGTCTAGATTCAAGGGAAATTCTCCTATATAATTTTCTTATATTCACGTGATCACATGCGATCCTGCAACACGCCAACTCACTTAATCTTCAACAAACCATCAACCGGCAGCACGTATTATGAAAATTTTTGATTTCTATGTTTTTTAAATACGTTAATATCAACATTATGCTTTTCGCAGAAGTCCTTTATAGATGTATTACTTAAAGTATTATATTTCTTGCATAATCTATCAAGAGTACGTTTCGATGGATAGTATCGCCTGTGAATAAGAATAGAGGACTTAATTAAGTTTGGTATATTGGGAGAATAATCAACGCTTAACAGTTGTGCTTTAAGAATATTGAAAAACGGAGTAATGGTCCTATCACGATCACTTGCTGCAATATTGTCCGCTACAACATCCATATATGGCTGTGCCACCAACGACATTTGCGATCCCTTAGATTTATTATACTCTACTGCGTACTTATATTCTCTTGCCTTCTTATCAATAATATAGACAATATATGACAGATAAAATCTCGTATAAATCCTATTCCGCAGTAATTGCCATAAAACCGGTAATACAAGAAAGGCCACGATTATAAACTTGACTACATTTCTTATTTTTGGAACGATTATAAGGACGGTAACAAGCTTATCACAACAAACCACTGAAACGCCACTGGATATTGCAAGAATAGTTGAAGCCATGATTGAGATTATAACCCTTGAAGTTGATTTTAGGAATACTTCATCGAAAATGTAGACTATTGAAATAAACAATGAATATAATATCAATGTAACAACTTCAATATTAGAAAATTCCTCCGTTCCGCTTTCAAAACCAATTAGTATTAGCATTAGGACAGCAGAATAAAACATAATTCCACCACGTCGGCGAGAACGCTTGTCTTCATCCTGCAATACTGACTTAGACATTTTCAACACATCGTTCTTTGCAATAGTAGGAAGTTTTATACCAGAAATTGCTTTCTCCATCTCTAATGCATAGTCAGGAGTCCAAAAACGCTTCAACAGCAAATCGTCAAGTGTAATGGTTAGATAAATTGCTGCGAATAATTCAATAAAAGAGCTCAAACTTCCTATCATACTCCGTACTTACTAAATTTTGACCTTAGTATCGACTGACGAGAGCTGTTCACAGTAAAATAATCTTCATGGATAATATTCTTTCCATCCTGTTCTTTACGCACAGCCAAATATTCCGGATAATTTACTCCCTTTGATTCATTATTAGCCCAATGCATTGCTCGAAGATTTTCAGAAATATCTATTTCGTCTTCGGATGCACCGACACTCAACAAATAATCTCTAGATACAACATGATCTATCTCCCACCCAAATTCACTTCGTCTATTACCATATTCGCTTTTTTTAATTAATGCTCCACACGGATCCAAACGCCAGATATCCTTATCTAATCCTTCCTTTTCAAGAGCCTGATTCCAAGCTAATTCAATTTGTTCCTTTGTTATCATAACTTTACTTTTCTTGAAGTTAATTACATCCCCGTCACCACCTCAACAAAATTCTCAATTACATACTCCACATCCTCGTCGGTCATGCGAGTGTTGAGAGGCAGCGTTACTTCGTTCTCGAACAATGCATACGCATTCGGATAGTTTGCGATGTCGAAGCCCAACTGTTTGTATGCTGTCATCATTGGGAGTGGCTTATAGTGGACATTGCATGCTATTCCTCTCTCTGCCATCTGCTCGATTACGCGATTTGCATCCTCTCGCCCACGGCCAAGCAGCCTGACCAAATAAAGGTGTCCGCTGGATGCAAAGTCGTCACCATAATGATGCATCAAAGCCACAGGAAGTTCAGCAAATGCCGCA
>JAFXHY010000028.1 GCA_017536215.1 Muribaculaceae bacterium
AAATCCGGTAGCAATGTCGGCAGGAAGAACTGTTAGCATTTCACCGGTTGCAGTGTTGCGCATGAAAATGTTGTAGCGCAAAGCAGTAGCAGGGGTAGTATCGTCGGTTGCTGCTGTCCATGAGAACGTTATAGTGCCGTCGCCATTAATCATTGATTCGAGGTTGGCAGGTGCTGAAGGGGGTGTATTCGCAACTTGTCCTTTGGAGTCTCCTGCGTTGTGCCATAGTTCTGTAGCACAGCCATTACCGCAGCCTCCATTCGCCCAACCGGAGATCCAAGCATCAAGATGTCCGTCACGGTCAACATCAACAAGGTGGTGAGCACCATGAGTTATGCGGCTAAAATGTCCTTTTTTCCCGAAGAGGTCGTCGGCGTGAGAACCATAGATATCAAATGTAAGGTCTCCTTTGTTGATGTATATTACAGTAGTGTGCTCCTTCTCTTTGAAGTGACCACCCACTAAAATATCGGCAAAACCGTCGTTGTTGACATCACCTACAGAAATCTGTGTGCCGTCACTCCCTTCGAAAGTGTCGCGTGATAGCATTTCAAATTTGCGGTCGCCAAGGTTTTTGCAAATATAGAAATTCTTTCCACTATTATTGAGGTAGTGTCCGGCGAGAATAAGTTCGGGCAGACCATCGTTGTTAAGATCGCCAACAGAAGAAGATGCGTTGGTTAAGGGATAAAAATTATCGTTATGTTCGGTGAATGTGCCGTCTCCGTTGTTCCAATAGATATAAGTCTCAGATGTGCGTGTTGCACCGTAACCGGTAGTGAATAGGTCAAGATTGCCATCGCGGTCGAGGTCTTCAAGCACTACAGAGCCATCGGTCAAACCATGGAATTGAGAAGTGCCGTTGAGAGGTGTTGTCTGCAATTCAAAAGTGCCGTCGCCGTTGTTAAGGTAGAGATAAACAACGCGGTATGCTTCAATTAGTTCGTCGGATTCAAATCGAGCTGCTTCATCAAATCCTGCCATTGCTATATCGGGAAATCCATCGTTGTTGACGTCGCCAACAGCAATCCAATCGTGAGATTTACCACCGGTATTACCGTTGTACAACGGACGAATACCATGATTTGTTATTTCTGTAAATGTAACAGCACCTGTAGATGAAACAGAAGTATTGCGATAGAGATGTGCACCTATTTGAGTAAGGTCAGTTGTTTCATCACGCCAGCGATAACCGTAATTATCAAGACCAGAAACAAGGAGGTCGAGATTGCCGTCGTTGTCATAGTCAATCCAAACTGGCGATGAAAATGCTGTGCCTTTTAGTCGCCCTTTTCCTCCTCGGCGTAGAGTGCCGTCGCCGTTATTGTAGTATATATTGACTTGAATCGTAGAGTTATTGACGTGGGTGTTTCGGTCACTGTAAAACACGTCGTGGTAACCATCATTATTTACATCGCCCCAAGTTGCTCCGGTGTATTGAGCGTGGTAGAATTGGTATTGTGGATTCCCGGACGTTGTTGAAGTAGATACCGGTTCGTCAACTTTTGAGAATTTTACATTCGCTACAGGCGATTGTGCAGAAGCAGTAATCGCTGTAAGCAGAATGGCTGTCGTTAATGCGTAGTATTTCATGTGTTGTTTGTTTATCAGTAATATAGGTGAATTTATCTGTGGATTTTATTTTTTATCGACATCTGTCTCCATATTTTGAGTCCATGTTGGAGTCCATGGGATTGTGATTCCCTCTTCGTTGATATCGATGGGGAGCCATACATAGCGCGAATCAATTAGATTCTCTTTTTTCCAGCGGTCGAACATTGCTATAAATGAGCCATCTTTGAGCTGGAGCGCGAAGGTGCTCTGGCTATAGAATGTTTTGTCGGCATCTACACCTGTGCAAGGATTAGGAAGCAATTCGTAGGGACCCATAATATTGTCGGCTACAGCATATGCAGCTTCATTGGGCGACCATCCGGAGCATCCCGATGAGATGATGTAGTACTTTCCGTTATTTTTGAAGATTGCCGGTGCTTCACGCGATTTCCCGGCGAAATTACGTGTATATACGCCTGTCTGTTTGAGATAGTCATCTGTCAGACGGCTGATATATAGAGTGGCATTCCCTTCTGAAGAGTAAAGGAGATAGGCTTTGCCATCGTCGTCTTTGTATACTGTAAGGTCGCGGCTTTCAGCACCATTGGGTCGAATTGCCTCAATGAATCTGAACGGACCTGTTGGCGAGTCGCTTACTGCAACTCCGGCTGTTGCCTGCCAATAGTTATGATCGTCCACATGCATCCACATGACAAATTGCTTGGTATTGTCATTATAGATTACTTTGGGGCGCTCAATAACCATGGTGGGGTGCAAGTCGGAAGTAGAGTTTGTCGGGTCGGGCGTGAGCACAACACCTTCAAAATTCCAGTTAATCAAGTCGGTCGACGAGTAACATGACACACCGGTAAAGTCGGTGCGATAACATTCCCAGCCGATGTTGGGGGAACGATATGTATCTTTCCCTTTGTATTCACCGTACCAATAGTAGGTGTCGCCATGATGAAGAATACCTCCTCCATGAGCGTTTATGGGATTGCCTGATGTGTCAAGCCAAACCTCTCCATTTATAGGAGTATTGTTGCCGGCATGTAGGCAAATAGTGGCAAGTAGAGATGTCAGTGTTAATGTTAATCGGTTCATTCGTTAGATTTTTTTTGTTCGCGCTGGCGCTTTTCAAATTCTTTGGGCGTCATGCCGAATTGATTCTGGAATATCTTTATAAAATATGAGGGGGAGTTTATACCAACCAAATAGCATACCTCACCGATTCGGTAGGACCCTTCAGTGATTAAATCGGCGGCTTTTTTCAAGCGTATGAGGCGCACGAAGTCGGTGGGTGAAGTGCCGGTCAGGTCCTTCAATTTACGATGGAGTGAGGATCGAGATAGATTGACTTGTTCGGCAAGCATTTCAACACCAAAATTGGGGTCGGTGAGATTTTCATCGATACTGCGTGTAATCTTTTCGATAAGATTCTTGTCGGCAGAGCTCATTCCGGTGTTTGTAATGCTGGTCATAAACGGATTGCGTGAGTAATTTTGACGATCACGTGTGCGCTTGTCGAAAATAGCTTTAATTTGTGCCAAGAGATATTTCATAGAGAACGGTTTCTCTATGTAGGCATCGGCACCTTCGCTAAGACCGGAAACTTTCGTGTTCAGGTCGTTTTTAGCTGTCAAAATTATAATCGGTAGGTGGCTCACCTTGATATCGTTGCGAATTGCTTGAATCAATTGCATCCCATCCATTTGTGGCATCATTAAGTCGGTAATTATCATATCGACTTGAGTGGATTGCTCGTTTATGATTTTAAGGGCTTCAATACCATTGGATGCGGTTATGACATTATAGCGTCTGCTAAGCTTTTCGGCAATGAATTGCAATACGTCGGGATTGTCCTCAACAAGGAGTATTAATTGAGAATTGAGTTTTTCCTCTTCAACACCGCTATCGGTGTCAATCTGTTCTATTTCGTTGGGCTCATTAGCCGTAGATATAGCATTGTTGCTATCATACAGACTGAGTGTCAATGTGAAGCAGTTTAGTCCGTCAACAGTTGTGTAGGAGAGTGTGCCATTCATCATTTCGGCTAATGAGCGTGCCAAATTGAGCCCGATGCCGGTCGAAGAGTCGGCATTAGCGTCCTTCTCCATCTGATAGAATGGGTCGAATATTTTCTCTCTGTATTCCGGAGCTATAACGTCTCCATCGTTGAGCATACGCAACACCATAGTGTCGTTTTTTGACAATAACTCAATGGCGATATGTGCTGAACAATAGCGCACAGCGTTTGATAGCAAATTGTTGATAATCTTGATTATACCATTTTTGTCGCCATTAACAAAGCACCCTTCTCCGGGTATTGTTGACTCCGCAGTGATATTCTTTCGCTCGAATAATGGTCGGAATTCGGCGATTTTTTCTTTGATAATGGAAGTTATCTCAACACGATTGAGCGTCAACGTCATCTTATTGTTGTCGATTTTGCGGAAGTCGAGCAACTGGTTTGTTATAGTCATCAACTCATTGGTGCTACGTTGCATTGTTTGCAGGCTGCGCGAAATCTCAGGGTCGCTGATATTCATCTCAATAAGTGAATCAAGTGGACCCTTGATGAGGGTTACAGGGGTGCGTATCTCATGCGCAACCTTGATATAGAGATCAAGTTTCGACCTGTAAATTTCTTTCTCTTTCTCGTCGTTGAATAGGCGTTCCTTTTCTAAGGCTTTGCGTTGCATAAGTTTGCGCCAACGCAAGAATATAGCAAGTAGAATTAATAATATCAGTACTATATAAACGATTATAGCGAGAGTGGTACGCCACCATGGTGGTAGGATTGTGAATGAGAAAGTCTGTTCGGAATCGTTCCATACACCGTCGGCATTTGCCCCTTTAACATGGAATGTGTAATCTCCGGGAGGCAAATTGGCATAGGTCATTGATTTGTTGTTGGAAGTGTAGACCCAATCAGAGTTTATATTATCCATGCGATAGGCATAGATATTTGATGCGGCGTCGATATACGACAATGCTGCAAACTCAAATGCAACAATGTTTTGGTTGCTGGATAGAGTGATTTTATCCGACGTTGTAACTGATTGTTGCAATGGTGAGTCCGGAGTATTTGGGGAAATTTCCTTGTTGTTAATAAGGAGAGACGAAATATAAACGGGAGGGGGTACGTTGTTGGTTTGGATATTGTAAGGGTCAAACGACACAAATCCCTCCGAACAACCGAAATAGAACCTGCCGTCGGATGCTTTGAGTGCCCCTTTATAGCTAAATTGATTTGATGGCAGACCATTACCGGTGTTATATATGGTGGCTGCTCCGTCAATAGGATTGAATTTCACAAGACCATTGTTGGTCCCAAACCATAGGTAGCCGTTCTTGTCTTCAAGCATTTTATAGGCGGTGTCGTCGGGAAGTCCCTGTTCAACACTGTAGGATGTGAATGTCTCATTATCCGGGTTGAACATGCAGATGCCACCGCGGTCGGTTGAGAACCATAATTGCCCGCGAGATGTCTCTATGACGTTGCTCACGGAGTTGGAACTTAGGGAAGTGGAGTCGCTTTCGTTGTGTGTAAAATGATTGATTTTTTTAGTTGAAGGGTTGTAACGATATACACCATTGCCCATCGTTATAATCCAAATATTGTGGTTGGAATCTTCCAAAATGTCGAAGTTGTAGTTTAGCCCGAACTCAGGAATGAGTGTCATTGACATGTTGTCTCCGGAAGTTTTGTAGATACTCCATCCGTTGCCGAGCCACATGTCATTGTTGCTATCCTTGAATAGGGCATAAATACTGCCTTCGTTGATGCCAAGGTCGGCAGCGGAGTAGTGACGTACTTTGTGGGTTTTGCAATCAATAACGTCAATGCCGTTTTTGAAATATCCTATCCACATTTGGTCGCCGTTTCGCTTGATGGTCAGCGTTTTCTTGTCGTAGAGTCGTAAGTTGCCGTTATTCACGTCGAGATTGTCAAACAATCCGGTCTCCGGGTTGAAAATGCTTATACCGGCATCTTCAGTAGCAAGCCATATTTGACCATCGGGGGCTTCTGCTATATCGCGGACGCGCTTACTGGGTATGGAGTTACCTTTTTGCGGAACGTAGCGATAGAAATTGGAGTGAAAA
>JAFXHY010000184.1 GCA_017536215.1 Muribaculaceae bacterium
GCGTCGATTAGAGCATGGTTGGTTGATAGGTTCATGTTCTCATCGTAGGGCATCATTTCAATGGTGACTTTGTGGGCACCTTTAGAAAGTTTAACGGGAACAATGTTGGTCATGCCCCAATCGTCCCAATTGGCAACACCGCGGTGAGGCATCACGATTGTTCCGGCTTTGACGCCATCAACGAAAAGTGTACGAATTGCACATTTATTTTCGGTGTTAACCGGACCATTACCATTGGCGTAGCGCAAAGAGAAGAAGTAATCGCCATCGTTGGCAACTTCAACGTCAAATACTACCGGAGCAGCGTTGTGGTCCACTTCGGCAAATCCTTTGCCGGTATAGCCATTGATTTTGCCATTTTCCGGTTGGTAGGACACTTCTTTAGATGTCATTACTGTTGTTACTGTCGATGGTTTGATGCGAACTGACGGGCTATTGTTGATGGGCTCGGATGCGAAAGATTCAACACCATTGCTGTCGAAACCGATTACTTGGTAGACACCCGGTATTGATGCGTCAAATGATGTTTGGCGTGTAGTTGCAATGCGTTGACCGTCGCGCAATACGATGTAACCGGCAATGTATTCAATAGGATTCCATTGTAGGGTATTTTCGTAGGGAGCATCGGGATTAGCTGCCGCAATGTCGCTATCGTGGGTGAAGCGGGTCAACGGAGTAAGAGGAGCTTTTACGTTGGCAGTGCGATTTACTTTCATCGGGGCGATATCATTATCGGCCATTGTGATTACTACATTGTAGTCCCCTTTAGCTTTGGCAGGGATGATGGCTTTGTTGATATCCTTCACCTTTTTGCCGTTGAGAGTTATTTCTTTTACGATATTGCCATAGCCGTTAACAGTGATGTTGACTTTAGATCCACGGTAGTTGAATCCTTCAAGCGAGCGGGTGCCGGCAAGAGCTTTTGGCACGAACGGGTTGAAGTGCAAGCCGTCAGTTTCAAAAGTGATACCGAAAAGCACGCGATGGGTGATGGCAAGATTACCCGACAAGCACCAAAGCATATTTGAGGAGTTCAGTTCGGTGGCGATGTCTCCATTGTCGAGGTTGAAGTTTTCTTTATTGGTGGTGAAGAGAGCTGCCGGACGGAACACAGAACCGATCCCTTCCAAGACTCCTTCTTCATTTCCTGCTTTAGCATTGGCGAGCACCCAATACGATGCCACCCAGGGCCAAAGACCGTTGTTGTGGTAGGCAGGCATATCCTTTATTTGTGGGAAGAAAATAGCCGGTCCGTAGGGTGTTGTCGGCACATTTTCGGTGATGGTAGCTGCCATTGAATCGGGGAGTTGGTCGTAGAGAATAGCAAAAGCCTGACCGAGAGTCTCTGAACGGGGGTTAATGATAGGATATTCACGTCCGTAGGTGTACATAGCCATAACACCCTTTTCGGGCATCCAGAATTTTTTAATCAAACCTTCGTTGAGCTCTTTGGCTTTTGCTGCATATTTGGCGGCTTCATCTTTTTTGCCGAGTTCGGCAGCTATTTTTGAAAGGACATCGATAGCAGCGACATGCACCGCGCCGGTGTTTTGAGCTTGCGATGCGTATATGTCGGCAGTTTGCATCCATTTGGGATAGCTTTGTTCGCGCCAATCGATGAATGAAGTTTCGCCATTGACAGCACCATCGATATATGTAATTTCAAAATCGTCCTCAAGAGAATTTTTAATGATAGGGTAGATGTATTCAAGCCAATCGCGATCGCCGGTCACTTTGTAAAGTTCGTAGGCAGCAACAGCCCAAATCATACGGTCGGAGCTTATAGGCCAAGCACCACCTGAACCGGTGTCTTGGATGATACGTCCGGTAGGAGTAACCTTTTTCATCAAAGAGATTTTTGAGGCTTCAGGTTGCAAATATGACATAGAGAGGATGATAGAATATGACACGTCGCGAGTCCACACTCCGGCCCATTCTTTACCGGTGCGTAGAGTGGTGTCGGGTTCAACGGCATTTACCATTTCATCAAGCCCCATGTTGTAGATTGCATTGTGGAGCTTGTTGTCGGTGCGCAATTGAGGATAGCTCGAAATATCATTTTTAAGTTTCCATACTTTATTTATAGGCATAAAGTAGTGTGGCTGAGCGGAGTAGTCGGAAATAATCTCGATGTCGCTGGCTGCATAGGCCTTATATTCGCCTTGAATGATAGAATCACCGGACCAACGATAAGTGTCGGTAGCGATGATGTTGTTTGCTGCCGATGCGTTGAAGATTGCTCCGGCGGCAAAAATGATAGTAGAAAATAAGAATCGATTCATGGAATTGTAAATATGCTTTGTTTTTATAAATATCATGGTTATTGTTAATGGTCAAAAATAATCAAAAATTATGATATATTCAAATTGTCAGAACTGCTATTCAAATTGAGCGTGGAGTTCTTCAAATCGAGCCAATGTGGCAGGAGTGAATTTCGACATTGATAATCTGACGCGCTCAAGCGATTTCTCTTTCATCTCGCCACTTTTGGAGTAAAATTTGTCGGCATAGCATATCAAACGTTCGAGCAACGTGGTAGGGATATAATCTTTGACAGGAATAGGATGCCCGGATGCGGCAATTTCATCGGCAGTGATTCCGGCGCCGGTGTGACATTCTGCAATGCGTGCAAAGCGTTCATCAAAACCTTCGCGGCGAAGGAGCTCTGCGCCGGCTGTCCCGTGGCACATGTAGTGTAGCTCTCCGTGACAGTCTATTCCGGGAGCATTTGTCATAAAAATGCCAATGTCGTGGAGCATTGCACCGGTCACGATATCCTCTTCGTCAAGTTCCAATCCTTTTCGGCGAGAGATGTCGAGTGCTTTGTCGGCAACTTGTTGGCAATGTTTCACATAAATATCCCGCCGGAGAGTTCCGACGGGATAATATTTATCTATTATTTCCTGTACTGTCATAGTTGAGGCAAGTGGATAGACTCTATGTTATGGCTTATTCCTCTACGATAGTGTTCCAACCATGCACGTCTTCCTCTTCGCCGAGCTGAATAGCGCGGAGCTTGTTGTAGAGAGCAGTAGTGATAGGACCGGCTTCGCCATTGGTTGAGACTACATACTTTTTGCCGGTGTCGAGGTCGTCGATTTCTGCAATAGGAGATGCTACAGCAGCAGTGCCACAAGCGGCAGCTTCGGTGATATCATCGAGCTCTTCGAGGAGGATGTGGCGACATTCCACTTCTATACCCATGTCGCGAGCGAGTTGCTTGAGCGAGTCGTTTGTGATGGAGGGAAGGATAGATTCCGATTCGGGAGTGATATATTTGCCATCCTTGATTGCAAAGAAGTTGGCAGGACCACATTCGTCGATATATTTCTTTTCGCGAGGGTCGAGGTAGAGTACAGCGGAGTAGCCGAGTTCATGAGCTTTTTCTCCGGCTTGGAGAGAAGCGGCGTAATTGCCACCTACTTTCCAGCGACCTGTGCCTTTGGGCGCAACGTGGTCAAATTCGCGCATGATGCAGATGTTGGTAGGCTTGAACCCTTCTTTGAAATATGGACCTACGGGAGTAACCAATATGATGAAAACATATTCGTCGGCAGGCTTAACGCCAACTCGAGCGCTTGTCCCGATTTCCAAAGGACGAATGTAGAGCGAAGCACCACTGCCATAGGGTGGAACGAAGTCGGCATTAAGAGCAACAACCTTTGTTATCATCTCACGGAATAAATCTTCGGGTATCGGCTCCATGAGGATACCTTCAGCCGAGCGACGTATGCGTTTGCCGTTTTCTTCCAAGCGAAAGATACGAATTTTGCCATCTTTGCCGCGGAATGCTTTCATCCCTTCAAAGATTTCCTGTCCGTAGTGGAGGGCTGTTGCTGCAATGTGAATGTTGATATATTCAGAATCGGAAACTTCGATTTCTCCCCATTTGCCGTCGCGATAGGTGCAACGCACGTTATAGTTAGTTTTACGGTAGCCAAACGATAAGTTTGCCCAATCAATATCTGTTGCCATAGCTATATTAGGATTAAATTATTGTTAATGTTAAAACTTGAATTTGTCGGGAATTTCCGACTCCCTCAAATATATTATATTCACAAAATTAATCGAAATTTCTTTATTTGCATAAAAAATCCTCTAAAAATTCCTGCTTCGACAACATAAATTCGCATTCCGTTTCTCTTACTTTCTGTAAATAAAAGTTTTTTAGGAATATACAATAAAACAGAGTTGTTATGCGTTATATATACAAAGTTGTAGAAATGTATGCAACAGTATTATTAATCGCGTTTAAACCCTAATCTGCCTATGAAGGAAATCTCTACTCCTGTTAAAAAATCATCAGAGTCAAAAAAAGAAGTCAGCCATGAAATGCCGGGTCGTCGTACCCTCGATTTCATACGCCAATTTGCTCGCGTATATCAGGCTACACCTATCGCAGTTTCGCCCGGGGTGATTTTAAACTAAAACGTTGTTATAACATTTAAAGATCTTGAGGGGAGTGTCTCAAAACGAGGCATTCTCTTTTTGTATGTGTTTGTGATTTTGGGACCCACTATGAGATTAGGGTTTATTTGTTAAAATAATAAAAAATATGGGTATTTATTGACTAATTTAGCATTTAGAACTTTTTCTTTATTAGTAAAAAACGTATATGAAATCCCAAATAATGTTAAATGGGTAAATATTTTCCAATGGAAACTTTGTAATGTGGAAATAATGTATTTTATTTGCAATAGTTTCCAAAGGAAACAAATAAAAGATTATTAATGAACTCTAACAATAACTGACTATGAATGCAAACATAAAACCCAAGTATCTGATTGTTGGTGGTGTCGCTGGAGGTGCTACTGCAGCGGCGCGTATTCGTCGTAATACCGAACAAGCGGAAATAATTCTCTTTGAAAAGGGACAATATATTTCGTATGCCAATTGTGGCTTACCATATTATTTAGGAGGCCTTATTGAAGAACGTGACCGCCTTTTCGTTCAAACACCGGAGGCTTTCGGCAAGCGTTTCAATATTGATGTGCGAGTGAATAGTGAAGTGACCCAAATTGAACCCGATAAGAAATTGGTATATGTCCGAACTTCAGATGGTCGTGAATATACCGAATCATACGACAAACTTTTACTTTCGCCGGGCGCATCACCGGTGCGTCCTCCTCTGCCGGGTATCGATAACGAAGGTATCTTTACCCTGCGCAATGTGGCCGATACGGATATAATCAAGAACTATATGCAAGCTCATTCTGTGAAACGTGCCGTAATTGTGGGTGGCGGATTCATCGGTTTGGAGATGGCGGAGAACTTGCATCATGCTGGAGCTCAAGTAGCGGTAGTGGAAATGGCTAATCAAGTTATGGCTCCGATTGACTTTTCTATGGCGTCCCTCGTTCATCAACACTTACAAGAAAAAGGGGTACAGCTCTATTTGGAGCAAGTCGTAGAATCTTTTGCTCGTGATAATGGTCGTTTAAAGGTGAATTTCAAGTCGGGTATTCAGTTGGATGCTGACTTGGTGCTGCTCTCCATCGGAGTGCGGGCTCAAACGTCCTTGGCTCAGAAGGCTGGCTTGGAGTTGGGTGATATGCGAGGAATACGGGTAAATGAATACTTGCAGACATCA
>JAFXHY010000185.1 GCA_017536215.1 Muribaculaceae bacterium
CTCTATATGGCTATCGACAATGACTTGGAGATTATTCCCGTAATTAACAAGGTTGACCTTGATTCGGCAAAACCCGATGAAGTGGAAGATCAAATAGTGGAGCTCCTGGGCTGTAGCCGCGATGAAATTATACGTGCTTCCGGCAAAACCGGTATCGGAATTGAGGATATCCTGCGCGCTATTGTTGAACGTATTCCGGCTCCAAAGGGTGACCCCGATGCGCCGTTGCAAGCTTTGATTTTCGACTCGGTATTCAACCCATTCCGTGGTATTATTGCTTATTTCAAAATTGTAAACGGACGAATCTCCAAAGATGATTTCGTGAAATTCGTTTCTACAGGCAAAGAATATCATGCCGATGAAATCGGTGTACTGAAACTTGATATGTCTCCTCGTGCCGAACTCTCTGCCGGCAATGTGGGGTATATCATTTCCGGCATTAAGACTTCTAAAGAAGTTCGTGTCGGTGATACGATTACTCATGTTTCTAGGCCCTGCGAATCGGCTATCGATGGATTTGAAGAGGTAAAGCCAATGGTATTTGCCGGAGTTTATCCTATTGAAACCGAAGATTTTGAAAATCTACGCGCTTCTCTTGAAAAATTGCAGCTCAACGATGCTTCGCTCACTTTCCAACCGGAATCTTCTGCAGCTCTCGGCTTCGGTTTCCGTTGCGGATTCCTTGGTTTGCTTCACATGGAAATTGTGCAAGAACGTCTCGGTCGAGAATTCGACATGGATGTTATAACTACAGTTCCAAACGTGTCATATCGCGTTTACGATAAAAAAGGAAACATGAGTGAAGTGCACAACCCCTCAGGTTTGCCCGATATCACTCTAATTGACCATATTGAGGAACCATATATACGAGCATCGGTGATTACAACCACCGACTTTATTGGTCCGATTATGACCTTGTGCTTGGGTAAACGTGGTGAACTTGTTAAGCAAGAATTTATTTCAGGCAACCGCGTTGAAATAATCTTTGATATGCCTTTGGGGGAAATAGTTATCGACTTCTACGACAAGCTCAAGAGTATATCTAAAGGCTATGCTTCTTTCGACTATCACATCAGCGATTTCCGCGAGTCAAGACTTATTAAACTCGACATATTGCTTAATGGCGAAAGTGTTGATGCCTTGTCAACCCTTACTCATGCCGACAATGCCGTTACCTTCGGACGTCGTATGTGCGAAAAACTTAAAGAACTCATCCCGCGTCAGCAATTTGATATCGCTATTCAAGCTGCAATTGGCGCTAAAATCATTGCACGCGAAACAATCAAAGCAGTTCGTAAAGATGTGACTGCAAAATGTTATGGTGGCGACATTTCTCGTAAACGCAAACTTCTCGAAAAGCAGAAAAAAGGTAAAAAGCGTATGAAACAAATAGGCTCGGTTGAAGTGCCACAAAAAGCTTTCCTTGCCGTTTTGAAACTTGATTAATCTATTCTAACTATATCACAACGGAGCACAACGACTTATGTGCTCCGTTGTGTATCACTTCTACTCTCTGCCGGTATTAATATTAATGAATATTTTTCCCATATAATATGACGAACCGACAAAATAATTCTAATTACGATAATGCTGAAAATCAGCAAAATTCAGCTAATGGCAATAGTTCAAAACCAATTGAATCGCCGGGGCTGATGCAAAATGCCGAAAACTTGATTGTGAACTCGGCTCATGTTATTTTCTACTCTGCGCGTCAGGCATTGCGCCACCATGCTTCCGGTGGTAACGTACTGATTTTTGCAACCGTTTTAGCTCTGATTGTTGCAAACATTCCGGCTATTAGCGGACATTATTTCGAATTTTGGGAACAAGAAATACGTCTGCAAATTGGGAATTTCAACATCTTCTCCCATGGCGGACATCCAATGAATTTGTTGCAGTTCATCAACGATGCGTTGATGGCTATATTCTTTTTCTCTATAGGTCTTGAAATTAAGCGAGAAGTACTTGTAGGGGAGCTTTCCTCTTTTCGAAACGCATTACTACCGATTATAGGCGCTATTGGAGGTATGATAGTGCCGGTTGGTATTTACTTGGCATTTTCAATGGGAACAGATTATAGCGGAGGTGCAGCCATACCGATGGCTACCGACATCGCTTTTTCTCTTGGTGTTCTCGCTATGCTGGGCAGGCGTGTTCCCCTTTCTCTGAAAATATTCCTTACCACTCTTGCCGTTGTCGACGATATTGGCGGTATTATAGTTATTGCTGTTTTCTACTCCACTCAAATCGATGGGATATTATTGCTCTATGCGCTCATGCTCTTCGGTGTGCTCCTCATGGGCTCTTGGTTGCGTATCAAGAGTAAAATGTTCTATATCGGTGTCGGCGGTGTGATATGGTTCCTATTCCTCAACTCCGGCATTCACCCAACAATAGCCGGCGTATTGGTTGCCTTTTGCGTCCCTGCCACTCCGGTGTTTGAACCGAAAAAGTATATCAAAAAAATGCGTGATGCAATTACTCATTTCCGCCGCGAAGACGACGAAACTCTTTCTCGCAAAGGCATCTTGTCGAAGCAGCAACTCGACTGGCTCAAACAGGTCGAATCTGCTTCCGATAAAGTTATTTCCCCGCTTCAGGACCTTGAAGACACTCTGCATCCCCTTGTAAACTACATTATAATACCATTATTCGCATTTGCAAATGCCGGAATATTCCTTCTCGATATGGACCCTATGAGTATATTTGAAGGAGTAAGTTGGGCTGTGATTTGTGCATTGGTTGTTGGTAAATGTGCCGGTATTTTTGTATTCTCATGGATGACAATTAAACTTCGACTTGCTCCAATGCCCGAGCATAGCAATTGGAAAATGATGGCTTCGATAGCTATGTTGGGTGGTATTGGGTTTACGGTTTCGATATTCATCGCCAACCTCTCATTCGGTTCGATGGGCGACGAAGGTACTACACTTCTCAGCAATGCAAAACTCGGAATCGTCGTTGGTTCATTAATTGCCGGAATTGCCGGATATCTACTTCTACGATGCACTTTGCCCAAACAGCCTGTAGAAGTTGATGAATAATACACATATATATATTAACTAATAGTTATATTCATAAACAGCAACGAGATGCGAATCCGAATATTCGTATCTCGTTGTGTATTTTGGGGCATTCGTTGAATTTTCTGCAAAATTTTTCTTTGGATTTTTGCATTTTCACATTTTTATGTTAATTTTACGGCGAAATGTTAAATTTGAAAATTCGAGGATACCTCAAAACACTTTTTCAACTTATCTGTTAATGTTATAAAAAATGTGCAAAATTGCATCTTTGATTTCAGCGATTTAATACGATAAAGATATGAAGAAATCTACTATATGGCTACTCACAATATTAATGGTTGTCACCTTCATCGGTTTGCTTTTCATCGAAATCAAATACATGGAGGATATCATCAAGATGCGCGACGACCAATTTGCCGAGGGTGTTAGCCGAAGTCTTTCTCATGTAAGCCATGAGCTCCAACAAGAAGAGGGACGCTATTATATTGAGAAGGATGTAAGTGAGGTTGAGTCAGCTACTCTTTATTCGCAGAATTCCGACGGGCAACTACCTCATTTAGGCGGCATAAGTTATAAGTTCAACACTTTCTCCGGGATTGAAGGTAGGTTGACAATTCGCGGCGACGTTGACCAAATTTCAAAATTGCGTACTGATGAAATCGAGCTTTTCGACCGTAAGAAAGACTTTGACGAAGCTCAAGCACGTGTTGATAACAGTAGACGGTCTAAAGAAGACATACTCAACCAGGTAATCTTTAAAATCAGCGCTCAAGCTATCAATCGTCCGATCATTGAACGTGTGGATTCGACTCTGACAAGAGAGTTAATTACCCAAGAACTCGAAAACAATGGAATTAGTCTTCCATTCTGCTTCGCTGTCGTAAACTACAATGGTATTCCCGTGTACACAACCGAAGGATTCCCCAAAGTTGCATCCTCCGAGGAGGATACTATGTTCACTCAGGAAATTTTCCCCTACGACCCTGAAAACAAAAAGATTTTCCTCAAAGTATATTTTCCTTCAAAGGAAAAATATATTCTCAAATCGGTGCGCTTCCTGATTCCGGCATTCATCTTCACCGTTGTGTTGCTTTTCGTCTTCGTTTACGTCATAATTTTGGCTTTTCGACAGAAGAAACTCAACGAGATGAAAACCGACTTCATCAACAACATGACCCACGAGTTCAAAACTCCCATTTCCACAATTTCACTTGCGGCTCAAATGCTCAACGACGATTCTGTGAGAAAATCTCCGGCCATGTTGCAACATATCTCAACCGTAATCAACGACGAAACAAAACGCCTTCGTTTCCAAGTTGAAAAGGTATTGCAGATGTCGATGTTCGATCGCAAGAAAGCCACAGTGCGTTTGCAAGAAGTAGATGCTAATGCCACAATCGACAATATTGTTCACAACTTCAAAATCAAAGTTGAAAAATATGGCGGGAAGCTCAACGCTTATCTTGATGCTGAGGACTCTATCGTCAACGTCGATGAAATGCACTTCACCAACGTAATCTACAACCTGCTTGACAATGCGGTCAAATATCGTTGCGAGGACCGTCCACTCGATATTGTAGTGACAACAACAAATATCTCAAATTCTCGTCTTGAAATCACTATTGCCGACAATGGTATTGGTATCAAGAAAGAACATTTGCGCAAAATATTCGAAAAATTCTATCGTGTCCCAACAGGCAATCAACACGATGTTAAAGGTTTCGGACTTGGGTTGGCTTACGTCTATAAAATGATTTACGTACTCGGCGGAACAATCAAAGCCGAATCCGAACTTAATCAAGGAACAAAATTTATAATAATATTACCACTAATTAAAAATTGACAATTATGGAAGAACGTATGCGTATCTTATTATGCGAGGACGATGAAAACCTCGGCATGTTGCTTCGTGAATATCTCCAAGCTAAAGGTTTTAATGCCGACCTTTATCCCGACGGCGACGCCGGCTATAAAGCTTTCCTCAAAGGAAAATACGACATCTGTGTTCTCGACGTGATGATGCCCAAAAAGGACGGATTCACTCTCGCTCAGGAAATTCGCACTGTAAACTCTGAAGTGCCTATCATTTTCCTCACTGCAAAACAGCTCAAAGATGATATCCTCGAAGGTTTCAAAATCGGTGCCGACGACTATATCACAAAACCCTTCTCTATGGAAGAACTCGTATTCCGTATCGAAGCTATTCTCCGCCGTGTGAAAGGCAAAAAGGGTAAAGAAGTGACAATGTACAAAATAGGTAAATTCACTTTCGACACTCAAAAGCAAACACTCATGGTTGAGGACAAAGTGACCAAACTCACCACCAAAGAGTCCGAACTCCTTAGCCTTCTTTGCGCTCACGTCAACGAAATTCTTGAACGTAACTTCGCGCTCAAAACAATCTGGATTGACGACAACTACTTCAATGCCCGTTCGATGGACGTCTACATCACCAAGCTTCGCAAGCACCTCAAAGACGACCCGACCATTGAAATCATCAACATCCACGGCAAAGGCTACAAACTTATAGCTCCCGAATCTGAAGTTTCAGCCGAAGCATAATTGTTTGACAAATACAAATAAACGAAAAGGTCTGAGTCCCCAACCGGATTCAGACCTTTTTTGCCCTATAAAAAATTTTTAACTCACAGCTATTGATTAATTATCGAACTAGAACTACTTAAATCCTTAATCTTGACTTAGGGTTTAGATTAGTATTTTTATTGTCCCCATATTCCTTTAATTAAGAATTTATTTCAGTGATTATTTGTTGACTTTTAGATAAGTACAATATTTGGCAAGCAGATTATTTAATGAAATCTCCCCATTCTCAAATCGTTTAGCGTCGAGTGCTAAAATCCTCTCAAATACTGATGTTTTCCCCTTGTAAAGAGCTTTAATATATGGCATATTGTTTTTATACTCTATACTAATATTTGTGAAATAAGCGGAAAAATCATCCGGGTCGTATATAATGGAGTAACTAGGACGTTTAGCTCCCGGTATGTCTACTCTCAAAATATCTTTATCTACAAGGTCTTGAATATCTCTAATTGCAGTGTCCTTAGAACATTTTCCCAATGATGCCCATGTTTTGGATGTTATTTTTGCTTCATAGCCATCAAGAAATATGTTCAATATATCTGTTTGTCTTTGGCTTAATGGCACTGCTGAAGTTTTTTGCCAAAAGATACTTTTATTTAGTATTGTGCTAACAATATTTTCGGCTTCATCAAGAGAATCGGAAAGTGTGTTAGCATACCAATATAACCATTCGGTGATATCACCGTTACCTCGTTGGGTCTTTTCCAATATATCATAATAGTGTTTCTTATTCTTATTTATCTGCGAAGAAATGTTATAGAACCGAAACTCGCTCTTATCTGCACGAGCCAATAATATATCTGAAAGGATACGAGCCAACCGTCCATTTCCGTCTTCAAATGGGTGGATGCTAACAAACCGTAAATGGGCAATACCAGACCGTATTACTGAATTTATCTCTTCCTCGCTATTGAACCAATCAAGAAAATCAGTCATTTCTTTCTCTATACGATTTGGTGAGGGTGCTATATAATGGATTTTCTCCCTGCCAAACGTCCCGGAAACGATATGTTCCTCATTTGTTCTATATCTACCGACTTCAATTTGTAATCCATTACTGAACCCGGTTGGGAAAAAAGCGGCTTGCCATCCACATATTTTTTCTTTCGTCAAAGTAAGTCCATAATTATTAACGGCATCAAGCATTACGGCTACAACAGAATCCACATAGTGTGAAGGTGCGGTATATTTGATATTTTCTATGCCAAGTTTTCGTGCAATGGAAGAACGAACTTCATTTACATTAAGCCGAATGCCCTCTATTTCTGATGAATATACAACGTCATAAGTCAGATTTTCAGCCATCGCTTTTAATTTGCTGTCAAAACCAAGCGAAGCCAATCTACCATATAGCAATCCCTGTTTGCGATTTACTTCTTCTAAAATCGCAATCAATTTATCGGCTTCCCAATGGAACTCTGTCCAATTATCTCTTTCGTGTATATACATAATTATATATTTGGTGCGACAATTTGCATCAATAACGTCGCAAAATTTGCGACAAATATAATCATAAAATGTCGCAATCCAAAAATATAATTGCAAAATGTCGCAAAATTTGCGTCATTTTACGGCTATAATCGCCGAAGATTACCATTACTCTCTCGCAACAATCCCCCCGAAATATCCATTATTGCAAAATTCACCCCCTCTCCAACAATATTCTCTCAACCTAATATTTAAAACAGAAATAGAGGCAATTGTTTCTAATGAAATAAGTGCTTTGCAATGGTGTAAAGCACTTAATTTATTGCCAATTTGCATTTTATGCTAAAAAACATATTAAAATATTTGGTTCATATATATA